>CANNQU010000011.1 GCA_947507965.1 Bacteroidota bacterium | reverse complement strand
CAGTAGTTAATTTCATTTTGGTTGTATTTGTCACGGTAATAGTTCCTGCGCTGGTGTTTGATGAGGTGAGTGCTTCGAATCCAAAGCCAAACAAGGAGAACCCGGTTTGGGCTACGGTAACACTGATGGCATAGGTGGTACCTGGAACATATCCAGAGGTTGGAATATTATGGGTGATGGCAATACTCCCACTTCCTGCATTCAGGGCATAGCTGGAATGACAACTGGTACAGGTGGTTTCCGTTGGAGAACCCGTCCTCCCGGCAATTCCGGAAATGGTGGCAAATACATTAACGACCATAGCAATACTAAGTAATAATGTAATAATGTAAACATACTTCTTGTTCATAGTTGAAATAGATTAGGTGAATTAATTATTGGGCGCTCCAGCGTTGATCCATATTTTTATTTGTTTGATTTTACAGTCGGAGATCTTGTATCCGCCTTCAGGCATGAACCTGAAACCAGCGGTATGATTTATTGAGCCAAGGAATTTTCCATTGGTAACGGTGGCCAATACATTGGCATAACTACTAAGAATGGTGCCACTTACACGATGGCAACCAATACAGTTGTTTTGAATTATAGGAGCGATGACGGTAGAATATTTTACATTGGCGGTATCACAGGGGCCCTGGCAATCGATATCATTTTTCATGCCTTCATAAATCCACCTTTGAATGATGGCTACCTGCGCTGAGTCGAGTTGAGGGGAAGGTAAAGGAGGCATTCTTAAATCACCATTATCGGTAATCGATTGCATCAATAAATTGCCCGAGATGGTACGGGTGGTGTTAAGATACGAATTCAGAATAACTCCAACCTTTCGCGTGGAATCATTATGGCACCCCGATTTGGCACAATTGGAAATTAAAATGGGTCTCACTTCTTCATAGAAGCAAATACTATCTTTTTTGTTTGACGCATCAGCAATGATTACCGTGCTATTACTGGTCGGAATAGGTAGTGGTTCCAAGGGAACATGATGACAAGCAATGATCAATAATGATGCTACCGAGCCAAGTAGTATGGATAAACTTTTCAATTTCATAGCGTACACCAACCAGTCAATGAAGACTTTGAATTAAATATTAACAATTGTACAAATGCAAAACAATCACCATAATTTCTTTTCAATATTTAGTTTGTTTGAACAGAAGCTATGCGGTGCTCGTTAATGTTAACCAAACGCAGGATTTATCGAAAAGAAATATTTGATGTTATGCGAAAGTATCAACTACGATTGACCCCCGATAATTATAAGTGCTGAGTTGGTATAATTTCTTCTTGAGTGAGAAAATAATAAGGTTAGGATAATTTCATTATAAACCGTATCACCTTCAAATGCGCCAAAAATGTAAACTAGATTCATAAATTAAGTGCGTTTGCTAGCGTCAATAGCAATGGCTAAAAACAGAAAAGTCGCTCTGGTGTTGAAACCTGAGCGACTTTGCGTTTGTTTGAGTGAAGTCTTTGTAATCCCGCTGGGATTCGAACCCAGGACCCCTACATTAAAAGTGTAATGCTCTACCAACTGAGCTACGGAATCTTAACCGGAGTTTTATCTCCATCCCTCTCTTAAAAAAGGAGTGCAAAGGTATGTTTTTTTTCTACTTGAACAAACCAATTCTTCAAAATTATTCTTCTTTTATCAACATGAATTGTGCTAAATGTGCTCAGGCAACGTTATTTTTGCCCCTTAAAGCAATTTTATGATCCGTCGTCCACCTTCTTTTTTGCTTTCCTTGCAAATATTCTCCGAAAGCATTCGAGGGGCTTTCTTGGCTATTATAAGTAATAAGTTACGTTCTTTTCTTTCTACCTTGGGTATCTCCATTGGCATCTTCTGTATCATACTGGTTTTCACCCTGGTTGATTCGCTGCAACGTAATATACATAGTAGTATCGATGCCTTAGGAAGCAATTTGGTATTGGTTCAAAAATGGCCCATCTTATTCGGTGGTGAATATCCGTGGTGGAAATATATGAATCGCCCGATTGCTAAATATAGTGAATTTGAAAGGTTAAACGAATCTCTGAAAGGTCAAGCGATTTGCTGCTTACAGTTAAATTATAATGCCGGTAATTTCAAGTATCTAGAGAATACCGTGAGTAATCCGGGGGTTATTGCGTGTACCTCCAACTACGATAAAATCAGAAGCTTTGACATTGCCTTTGGTCGTTTTTTTAGCGAGCTCGATTTTGCAACGGGTAGCAATGCGGCTATTATCGGTAATGATATCGCCGAAGGCTTGTTTATTAATTCGGAAAACGCCGTGGGCAAAACAATAAAACTCGATGGAAAGAAAATTGTTGTTATTGGTGTATTTAAAAAAGAAGGGAGTAACTTATTACAGACAAGCCTCGATGGCACCGCGGTGCTTACCTATAATTATATTAAAACGATTGTAGCCGTTGGACGAAATTTCATCGAACCCAGCATCTATGTCAAACCTACAGGAAAAGCAAGCCTCGATTATATAAAAGATGAGGTACGTAAAAATATGCGCTCTGTGCGAAGGCTACCCCCTGGATTGGAAGATAATTTTGCGTTGAATGAAATGTCGATGATCACCACCGCCTTCGATAGTTTGTTTAAGATACTATGGATCGTAGGGGCAATCGTTGGTTTGTTCTCCATTATTGTAGGATGTTTTGGAGTAGCCAACATTATGTTTGTTTCGGTGAAAGAACGTACTCACCTCATCGGCATTCAAAAATCGCTGGGTGCCAAGAATAATTTTATTTTAATTCAGTTTTTGATGGAGGCGGTCGTGCTGTGTATAATGGGAGCACTAATAGGCTTAGTTCTCGTGATGTTATGTGTTGGCATTGCCAAAATATTCGGAGTTTCTTTAATACTCTCTATGTTTAATGTTTCTATTGCCTTTATCATTGCTTTTTCCATCGGTATTTTGTCGGGTATCATTCCGGCTTATGCGGCTTCCCGCCTCGATCCGGTAGAAGCGATGCGCTCTAAATAAGGGCCTATTGGTGTTTCGAGAGGAGTATTCTCGAAATAAAAAAAAAGCCGCACGAATAACGTACGGCCTAAGTAAATACGGCCAAGTGTTGTTTTTTGTTTTCTTCTTGTTATTTCATCTGACTCTCTAACTTGGCCTGTAGCACATTTTTGCCTACTGCACCTACCTGACGATCCACTACTTGTCCATCTTTAAAAAATAGTATAGCCGGGATATTACGAATTCCATAGGTGATGGCTGTTTGGGGATTATGGTCCACATTGAGTTTTCCAATAACGGCCTGGTCTTTATATTCCTTTGCCAATTCTTCAACTACCGGGCCTACCATTCGGCATGGCCCACACCACTCTGCCCAGAAGTCAACAATTACAGGTTTAGTAGATTTTAAAACTTCTGCCTCGAAGTTTGCGTCGGTGAATTCAATGGACATGATTTTGATTTATTTATGAGTTGCAAAGTACGGTACACAAATACAGTTCCTTTTTAACTTTTATACACATTATGACAATAAAAAATGTGTATTATGCTAAAGTGTCAAAGCCGAAGGTGTTTATTGGCAGTGTTTATTATAAAATGGGTTTAACCCGAAATTATTGGATTCACTATACTAAATTTGCAGCATGGCGAAGAAAATTTTAAAAATTGGAGTAACTGTTTTTTTGATATTTATACTGATTTTGGTCGTTACCCCTTTCTTTTTTAAGAGTAAAATAGTGGAGAGAATAAAATCGGAAGCAAACAAACACTTGAATGCGAAACTCGACTTCGATAATAATATTAGCCTCAACCTATTTAAAAATTTCCCGAAGGTAAGTTTATCCATACGAAATTTATCGATACTGGGGAATGGTGAGTTTGAGGGCGATACCTTAATATATGCTAAGGAAACCCAGGTGGTGTTTGATTTAAAAGCCCTTTGGGATACCCGTGAGATTTCGATTCGAAAATTTTATGCAGAAGAACCGGTCGTTAATATAATCTACCATAAGAACGGGAAAGCAAATTATGATATTACGCTGCCCGACTCGCTTGCCGATACCTCAACATCTAAATTAAAGGTAAAACTGGATGTTTATGAACTCAAAAACGGAAGGATTAAATATGATGATCAAAGCCTTGGGTTTTATGCATACCTCAATGGCGTCGATCATTTGGGTAGTGGAAATTTTGATGCTATGGTGTTCGACCTGAAAACAAAAACCAATATTAAGGAATTAACCATAGCCTATGGTGGGGTTAACTATCTAAGCCAGGTGAAAACATTTGCTGATGCCCTTTTACATTTTGATTTGAATACCTTTAGGTTTGAGTTCAAAGATAATATCATTGCCTTTAACGACTTAGCTATTCATGCCGATGGCTTTATTGCCTTGCCTAATGATCAGGATATAGAGGTGGACCTGACCCTTAAAAACAACCAGTATGACTTTAAGAAATTATTGAGTTTATTGCCTGCTCTCTACAAGAATAAGTTTGAAGATATGCAGGCCACCGGCACTTTTCTTGTAGAAGCCACCTTAAAGGGAACCTATAATGAGCAGGTTATGCCCGGATATGCACTGCATTTGGAAGTAAAGGAAGGGTCGTTGAGGTACCCATCGTTACCAGAGAAGATCAGCGATATCAATTTAGCATTACACGTTATCAATGAAGACGGGGTCACCGATCATACAACCATCGATTTGCAGCATCTACATGCTAAAGTAGCACAAGACCAAATTGATGCTCGAGTGAAAATAACGAATCCTACGAGTAACGCATTTATTGATGCAGAGATTAAAGGGAAAATAAATTTGGCAACACTAACGGAAATCGTTCCTATGGCAGATACTAAATTAAGTGGTATGCTGGATGTAGATGCTTCGGCCAAAGGCAATATCGCCGAACTTGCCCATAAAGAGTATGAGAAGTTAAATGCCTCTGGAAGTTTTGTAGCGCAAAATATAGTTTATGAAAGCAAAGGCAGCATGTCGTTGAAAGTGGAAAAAGCCGTAGCGCAGCTAACTCCCCAAAAAGTTGATTTAATAGCGTGTAAGGCCATCATCAATAGCACGGATATCGACGCGAAAGGAAAATTAGAAAACTTTTTTGGGTATCTGTTACGTAAGGAAAAAATTAAAGGAGTGTTATCCTTGAATTCCTCTTTCTTTAATTGCAATGAGTTTATGGGCGAAAGCAAGGATGCACCTGCAGCCGATACCGTGCCATTAAAACCGTTCAAGGTGCCCGAAAACATTGACTTTAGTTTAAAATCCACGATTCAAAAATTAAAATACGAAGCTTATGATATCCAAAATTTCGTTGGGAATGTAAAAGTTAATAATGGAATTTTGACTTTTGAGAATACCACATTGGAGATGCTCGACGGGAAGTTTTTGATGAATGGGTCCTATAATTCTCATGATATCAAGAAGCCGATGTTCGATTTTACCTTGGCCATACAACAACTCGATATTCAGAAGGCATTTAAGACATTTGTGACGGTAAAAACCTTTGCACCATTAGCCCAGTATATGAGTGGTATGTTAAATACTTCGATGCATTTTTCTTCTACCCTCGATGAAAACCTGGCACCACTTTTCAGCACCATAAACAGCACTGGGAATCTGGATGTTTTACGTGCCACTATTTCCGGATGCAAGCCGTTGGATATGCTCGCCGATAATTTACAATTAACGAATTTAAAGAAATTTGATTTGCAGCGTATTTTATTGGCCTTTATGGTCAACGATGGGCAGGTAATGGTGAAGCCCTTCAAAACCAAATGGAATAATTATACGATGGAATTACTGGAAGGAGCTACCAGTTTAGATAAGAGCATGAATTTTCATTTAAAGCTGAGTGTGCCACGTGCGGAATTCGGGTCAGCTAATAGTTCGTTGAATGCCATGGTACAGCAAGCCAATGCGAAATCGCCGATACCGATTAAGTTAGGTGAATGGGTAGATGTTGATGTTTTTTTAACCGGAAGTATGTTAAAGCCGGAAATTCGAACAAGTTTGCGCGATATGGCGAATAAAGCCTTTGATGAGATGAAAGATGCGCTAATAAAAAAAGCCCAAGACTCACTTAATACTTTAAAATTACTTGGTGAGGCGAAAGTGAAAGAAGAAGCCCTCAGAATTGTGGCTGATGCACAGAGCCAAGCGAATAAAATGAAGGCCGATGCGGCCGTGTATGCTGCCATGGTAAAGCAGCAAGGGTATAAAGCGGCCGACAGCCTGGTGAGTAGCGTTCAGAACCCGATTGGCAAAGTAGCAGCTCGTGCTGCTGCTGATAAGCTAAAGAAAGATGCAGATGCAAGAGCTCAAAAGATTTTAAATGAGGCGAATGTTAAAGCGGATGCCCTGGTGTTAGAAGCGAAACGCAAAGCAGGCGTCAATTGAGAGTAAAGTATTTACCATGAATTACCATTCGAATTGTTTTTTCTCCTACGATACTTTTATGTTAGTGGCAACCCTATGACGATCGACAGAGCAACAATAAACCGACATTAAAACTTATCTTAACCGACTGAAAAAAGAACATAAAATTGCAGATGAAATTAAAAGAATTGAAACCAAGAAAGGCACTCAACAAAGCCTTTTTAAAAGTAAAGCCGAACAGGACTGAAATTGAAGGTTTCAAGATTAATCTTATACAGCTTCTCGACAGGACAAATGACACCGAAAGCGAAGCGTTTCATAAAAACCTTGTCATTGACTTTTTAAAGAAAACTTATAACGACCCAAACCATTTTATAAATACCAAAGGTCGAAACGACCTTGTTATTCATAATGGAAATAACGCAAGTTGTTCTGTTGGTGTAATCATTGAAGCAAAAAAGCCGACCAATAAAACAGAAATGATAAAATCATTCGCTGTAGGTGATAGCCCGCAGGAAATGATTTCAAAACTGAACGCTAAAACGTTTCAAGAATTAGTGCTTTACTGAGAATAAAATCCGAAAATTCAGACTCAAATACTAGCGAGTTAGAAACCCAAATAGACCAATTGGTTTACAAACTTTACGACTTGACCGAAGAAGAAATAAAAGTGATTGAAGGCAATTAAAAAAATTATGTAATGAGCGACATGAAATTATTTGAAAGTAAAAAAGTACGATCTTCTTGGAGCGAAGAAGAAGAAAAATGGTATATATCCATTATAGATGTGGTTGCCATACTCACAGATAGTCCCAATCCAAGAAAATACTGGAGTGTGTTAAAAACAAGGCTTAAAGCAGAGGGAAGTCAGTTGGCTACAAATTGTAGTCAACTGAAAATGCAATCGGCCGATGGCAAATTTTACAAAACAGATGTTGCTGATACCGAACAATTGTTTCGGTTAATTCAATCCATTCCATCGCCCAAGGCAGAGCCCTTTAAACTGTGGCTCGCAAAAGTAGCCTCAGAAAGATTAGACGAAATGCAAGACCCTGAATTGAGTATTGACAGAGCATTGGAAAACTATATGCATTTGGGCTATTCAGAAAACTGGATTAATCAGCGGCTGAAAAGTATTGAAATAAGAAAAGAGCTTACAAATGAATGGAAAAAAAGAGGATTGAAAGAAGGGCAACAATTTGCCACACTTACCGATATTATAACCAAAGCCTGGGCAGGTAAAACCACCAAAGGATATAAAATTCTAAAAGGTTTGAAAAAGGAAAACCTGAGAGATAACATGACCAATACCGAACTCATTTTAAATATGCTTGCTGAAGCATCTACAAAAGATATTTCTGCTGTTGTGAACCCGAAAGATTTTGAGGCAAGTAAAAAAGTAGCTAAGCAAGGTGGTAATGTAGCCAAAGTAGCGATGAAAGAATTAGAAGCTAAAACTGGAAAAAAAGTGGTAACGGCTAAAAATGCAAATTCATTATTGAAACTGTCTGAGAAACCAGTTGATACTAACAAGAAAACCAAATAGACCAATTGGTTTACAAACTATATAACCTTACTGAAGAAGAAATTAAAATTATTGAGAACACATAAATAAGAAGCAATGACCAAAGACAATTCCGTTAAATTATTCGAAGAAAAGCAAGTACGATCATTTGTGGTGAAAAATGCCACCTTCGCCAAGCCCGAAATCGATTCATTATTTTACGCTATACTAATTTATTCATGCTTCAATTAAAAAACCTTACCCTTACTGCCAATGATACGGTATTGGTTAACGACTTAAGTTTTCACCTTAATTTTGGTGAAACACTGGCTATCGTGGGCGAGTCGGGGAGTGGTAAATCATTAACGTCACTGGCTATTATGGGGCTTTTGCCCAAATCGGTGAACGTGGCCCGAGGTGAAATTATTTATCATTCGGAGGATCTTTTGCTAAAACCGGAGGCGCAACGACGGCTCTTGCGTGGCAAAAAAATGAGCATGATTTTTCAGGAGCCAATGACTTCCCTTAATCCATTAATGCACTGTGGGTTGCAGGTAACGGAAGTGTTGATGTTGCATGAGAAAATTTCGTTTCAGGAAGCAAAAAAAAGAACCTTAATACTTTTTGATGAAGTGCAGCTTCCACGAAAAGAAATATTATTTGACAGTTACCCATACCAGCTCAGTGGCGGGCAAAAGCAGCGCGTGATGATTGCGATGGCGATGGCCTGTAATCCACAACTCATTATTGCCGATGAGCCTACCACGGCTCTTGATGCCTCTGTGCAGAAGGGCATCGTTGATTTATTGCAACAGATGCAGCAAGAGCGGCAATGCAGTATCATATTTATTACCCACGACTTGCATCTTGCTTCACGCATTGCCCATAAAACCTTGGTCATGCAAGGTGGTATCGCAGTAGAGATCAATACGACGTCCGAACTTTTTTTGAATCCTCAACAAAATTATACTAAGGCACTGCTTCAATGCATGCCCGATAGGAAGGTAAAGAAGGAGTGGTTGCCTACTCTCGACGATATTATGGGTGATGTTAAAAGAGATTTTATTTCTACCAGAACCTCTAGTGATGAGGTCATCGTGTCGATTAAAAACCTGAATCTTTATTATGAGAAGCAAAAATTATTTTTTGGGAAAAAGGATATTTTTGAGGCATTAAAAAATATTACGTTCGATATTTTCAAGGGAGAAACATTGGCATTGGTAGGCGAGTCGGGGAGTGGCAAAAGTACGCTGGGCAAGGCATTGCTTGGATTGGAACGAAACATAACAGGTGAAATTAGTTTCAAGAGCCAAGTTTCTAAAACGCATCCTTGGGCTTCGATGGTTTTTCAGGACCCTTTTGGTTCATTAAATCCTCAACACACCATTGGCGATGCCATTATGGAGCCGATGTGGGTTCATAGGGTATATAATACGAAGAGGGAATGCAGGAGGCAAGCTTTACATAGTATAGAAAAAGTAGGTTTACTTCCTGAACATTTTGATCGATATCCTCATGAGTTTTCGGGAGGGCAAAGGCAACGTATTGCTATTGCAAGGGCATTGGGTTTAAATCCACAGTTTATTGTTTTAGATGAAGCCGTATCGGCTCTGGATGTGAGTGTTCAGGCTCAAATCTTAAATTTGTTAAAAAGCTTGCAGTTGGAGATGGGTTTCACCTATCTTTTTATCACCCACGATTTAAATGTGGTGCGATTTATTGCCGATCGGGTAATCGTATTAAGTAAAGGTGAAATTCAAGAGATTGCAACGGCTGATGCGTTATTTGAAAATCCTCAATCGGAATACACAAAATTTTTGTTGCAAAGCGCAGGATGAGCCTTATCGGTGTGGCCCTACATCAACAGAGTTTGCCCGAAATTATTGTGCTAAGGCACGAATGAAGTCTTCTTGTTCAAAGGTAAATCGGGTGTTCTTGATTTTTTCGTTTCGGGTATGGCAGTTGGTAAATACAATAGCACTCATCTCGCCCAAAACTAGTTTTATGAACCATTCAGGAATTGCAGGCAGCCATATTTTTCGATGATAATATTGGGCCAGGGAGTCGTCTATTTGCCTCATCGTTATAGGTGTTGACGCTGTTGCATTAAAAATGCCGGTCAGATTTTTTTCGATAGCGTGGGTAAACAATCGACATAAGTCGATCATGCTAATCCAACTCACCATTTGTTTTCCGGGGCCGAGATGCACGCCAAGGAAATATTTAAGAGGTGTTCCAACTCGTTTTATAAAACCACCCTTGCGGCTTATTACCACACCTACTCTAAAAATACAAACAGGAATTTTAAGCGTGCTAAACTGTTTAACCGAGTTTTCCCAGTCGCGGCATACCATCGATAAAAAGTCATTCCCTGTTGGGCTGCTCTCTAGTAAGCCAGTGGTGGGGGTATTTCCATAATAGCCGGTGCCCGACACACTGAGGATTTTTTTTATTCGTATGTTCCTGTTTTTTATGGTTTGAAATAAAAAATCGGTTGACATGATTCGGCTATCATAAATTTCTTTCTTGTACTTGAAAGTCCAACGTTTGCTTACATTAGCACCGGATAAGTGGATGATATAATCCATATTTTCGAAGGCTTTTAGATCTATTTCCTCGGAGAGATAATCCCAGAAGAATGAATTTTTTCCATCGGCTTTTTTTCTATCACGTACCAGAATTCTTACCGTAAAACCTCCCATGATGAGGTGCTTGTGAATGGCTTGGCCAATCATTCCACTGGCTCCGGTGAGTAGTACGGAAGGCATAGGTTATATTATATTTTAGTGGCTTTAATGGCGTATACCATAGGAATTTTATTTCCCAAATGTTTGATTCTGAATTTTCCGGATTCGAATTCTTCCATCGTGTTGAAGCAGGGATATGGGGAGTAATCAAATTCATCGAATACGTTGATGGTCAACCCGTTTTTAATTAGGCTGTTGAGAAGCTCACTGGTGCTATGGTTCCACGATATGGTCTCGTTTTGTATGGGGGCATCGCGGTTGGCGTAGGTGCCCGTTTCGGTTTCAATAATATCTTCTACGTTAAAGTATGGGTACTGTATCTTCGTAAAATTGGCATCCATCATCCATACAAAAGGGTGAAAGTCGGCCATAATAAATTGCCCTCCAGGCTTTAGCAGATGAGCAATAATACTTACCCAACGATCCAAGTCGGGCAACCAGCCGATGGTGCCATAGGAGGTAAAAACGAGATCGAATTTTTCGTTCAGCTGATTTGGCAAATCGTATAGGTCTGAACAAATAAATTGAGCATCAAGATTTAATTTTGTATTTAATTCTTTCGCTTGGCAGATGGCTTGATCAGAGAAATCAACGCCGGTAACTTTAGCTCCCATACGTGCCAGTGATAAGCTATCCTGACCAAAATGGCATTGTAAATGCACGACTGATTTCTCATTTACATCGCCCAATAAATTCAATTCAATTTCTTTTAAACTATTTTTTCCATCTAAAAAGCTTTTCATATCATAAAATTCCGAGTCTAGATGATATTTCGTCTTGGCGTTCCAAGCCGTTTTGTTTTTGGAGATATAGTCAGGGGCGGATTTCATCATCGAATGGAAAGCGGTTAGAATAATTTCGGAATAAAAATGATGCCGGCAATCACCAATGCCATGATGGCTGAAACCAATACCGCTCCTGCACTTAAATCTTTTATGAGAGCAGCCTTAGGGTGCTTTTCGGGAGAAACAAAGTTCACCATTTCTTCGATGGAGGTGTTGAAGAGCTCTGCTGATAACACAATGCCGCTGCATACCGTAAGAGCGATCCACTCCAACTTCGAAATATTAAAACAAAAGCCAACTCCAACCACCGTGATAACGGCTATGACATGCAACTTCATGTTACGCTGTGAGATAAAGGCTTGGGCTATTCCGCGCAAGGCGTATTGGAAGGAGTGGAGCATAGGTATCGTGCGTATTATGAGGTGCGAATTACGATAATTAATATCTATTGAGTACCTTCAGTCGGCATTCTCGAATTACAATTTACGTCCTTTAAAATAGTGTGCTTTTAAAAACCAGCTTAGGCTCTATGTCATCCAGGCCTTCTTCCGGATCTAAGGAAATAAAGCGGATCTCTTTGATTTTGTCGGAAGTTATTTTTTTGCCTACGGCCTTCGGATTGGCAATCTCTACAAAGTCGCTTACCTCAAATTCTAATGGGGGGGCAAGCAAACCTTTTACCTTGCCAAATTCTACCTTACAATGGGCATCGTCAAATAAGCAAACGTTGATTAATTCATTCTTCTCGTTCTCTCCTATAAAGCCAAACAACTTATCTTCGGTCGATTTGTCGATGGCAAATCGCTTGAGGTAATAATTTTCTTTTTCTGCATCGTAATAGGCCGCGCTCACCGTGGTCTTTGGTTTTAGTTTCTGGATGATGGTAATATCGTCGCGGTAATGGTTGGTGAGGTCGTAGTTGGTGAGCTCAAAATTACCCGATTTGTAGATGGCAATGATACGGTCTTTCGCTAAGAATTCGCCCAAATAAATGCCGCGCTCTTCCTTATTCAAACGCTTGGTATTATTATCGAACCAGCGTTTCTCTCCACCTAAAGTGGAAACCCCACGTTTACGCATCTTCACGTTTCTCACATCATATTTTGTCACCAGATTTCCTTGAGCACCTCTTCCTTTTATTTCCAGTTCAGCAAAATTTATTTCAAACTTATCTTTTCGTAATCCCAACTTTGGTTTCAAGTTCACTTCTACCAATTCGGCTTCACCATTGGGGTTGGCGGTGAAGTACAATACTTTACTGCCCTTATTGCCTCGTGTTAAATCGTAGGGCTTATCTCTGGTAATGCCGGTAACATTAAAGCGTTTCATATAGTTCGCTCCTTTGTCGCCATCACGATAAATCATGTTGTATATCGTACGTTCATCACCCTTTTTAAATACCGCAATATGCATTACATCTTTCCCAACAAAAGTTTTATCACTAATCTTAAACACCTTCATGCTGCCATCTTCGTTAAATACAATGACATCGTCGATGTCGCTGCATTCGGCAAGAAGCTCGTCATTCTTTAAGCTCATACCGGCAAAGCCATCTTTCGCATTGAAATAGAGCTTTGCATTTTTAGCTACCACCGCATTTACTTGTACGAGCTCAAATTCACGAATCTCCGTTTTTCGTTCCTTTCCTTTGCCGTATTTTTTTTGAATCTCATTAAAATATTCAATGCAATATTCTATTAAGTTCTTTATGTTATATCGAACTTGTTTTATTTCTTTCTCAAGTTTTTTTAGTAATTCGTCGGCCTGAAATCCATCATATTTGCTTATCCTTTTTATCCGAATCTCCGTTAGCTTTAAAATATCTTCCCGGGTAACATCTCTGTATAGCTCTTGTACAAATGGTTTGAGGCCTCTGTCGATGATGGTAATCACTTCCTCGAAGGTTTCTGCTACCTCTATTTTGCGATAGATGCGGTTTTCAATAAATATTTTTTCTAAGGAAGCATAAAATAATTTCTCACTTAATTCTTTCAGCTCAATTTCCAACTCCATCTTCAGCAGTTGCACCGTTTGATCGGTATTGAACTTTAAGATTTCATTAACAGAAAGAAATTGTGGTTTATCATCACGTATCACACAAGAATTGGGCGATAAGCCATACTCGCAATCCGTAAAAGCATAGAGGGCATCGATGGTTTTATCGGGGCTCACTCCGGCAGCCAGATGAACGACCACTTCAACGTTTTTTGAGGTTAAGTCTTCCACTTTGCGAATGCGTATTTTGCCTTTGTCATTCGCATTCACAATGCTTTCCATCAAGCTTCCGGTGGTGGTGCCAAATGGAATCTCAGTGATCACTAATGTTTTGCTATCGCGTTCTTCTATGCGGGCACGTACTCGTACTTTACCTCCACGTAGGCCTTCATTGTATTTGCTTACATCGGCAATGCCTCCTGTAGGAAAGTCGGGGATTAAATTTATTTTTCGTCCACGTAAATAATCAATGCTTGCCTTGATGAGTTCATTGAAGTTATGAGGTAATAATTTGGTGGAAAGACCTACGGCAATTCCTTCTACCCCTTGTGCAAGAAGTAACGGAAACTTCATGGGCAGCGTGATGGGTTCTTTGTTTCGTCCGTCGTAACTCAATTTCCATTCGGTGGTCTTGGGGTTGAAGGCTACATCCTGCGCAAATTTCGACAGTCGTCCTTCAATATACCGAGGTGCTGCCGCACTATCGCCGGTTACCGGGTCACCCCAGTTACCTTGCGTTTCAATCATTAACTCTTTCTGGCCAAGTTGCACCGTGGCATCACCAATGCTCGCATCACCGTGAGGATGATACTTCATGGTGTTGCCAATAACATTGGCTATCTTATTAAAACGGCCATCATCGAGTTCCCTCATACTATGAAGGATGCGTCGTTGTACGGGTTTCAGTCCGTCGTTGATATGGGGTACCGCCCGATCGAGAATCACATAACTGGCATAATCCAAAAACCAGTTTTGGAACATATCATTAACAGCATCACTCTCGTGTAGTTCGGTATCTTCAGTTAAATTTATTTCGTCCATTATATTTGGAATTTTCAATCGTTAATTATCAATCGTCAACTGCACCATCTCCTCCAATTCCTTCAAATCGTCTTCCTCTATCCGTAGGTTATCGATAATAAACTCTTGGCGTTGTGGGGTGTTTTTGCCCATATAATATTCCAACAATTTTTGAATACTCATTTCTTTGGTTAGCAGCACCGGCTCTAATCGTATTCCTTCATTAATAAATTGCTCAAACTCATCGGGACTAATTTCACCTAAGCCCTTAAACCTTGTAATTTCGGGGTTTGATCCAAGTTTTTTAATTGCCGACTGCTTTTCTTGTTCGCTATAGCAATAGATGGTTTCTTTTTTATTTCGCACTCTAAACAAAGGTGTTTGCAATACAAATAGATGTCCGTTTTTAACCAGCTCAGGAAAGAAATGGAGGAAAAACGTCATAATCAACAAACGAATATGCATGCCGTCAACATCGGCATCGGTGGCTAAAATAATTTGGTTGTAACGTAAGTTATCAATGCCATTTTCAACGTTGAGTGCATGTTGCAGCAAGTTGAATTCTTCGTTTTCGTAAACTATTTTTTTGGTAAGCCCAAAGCAATTCAGGGGTTTTCCACGGAGGCTAAAAACGGCTTGAGTTTGCACATTACGGGCTTTGGTAATGGAGCCACTGGCACTGTCGCCCTCGGTAATGAATATCGAGCTCTCAAAACGATTCTCTAGTTTCTCATCATCGAGATGGATCTTGCAATCGCGTAATTTTTTGTTGTGTAAATTCGCTTTCTTGGCACGCTCATTAGCTAATTTTTTGATGCCAGCAATTTCTTTGCGTTCGCGTTCGCTCTGTACAATTTTATTTTGAATGATACGTGCGGTCTCCGGATTCTTATGAAGGTAAATATCCAGTTCTTTCGTTACATAATCCAAAATAAAGGAACGTAAAGACGTGCCACCATTAGGCTCTATCGATTGTGAGCCTAATTTTGTTTTGGTCTGCGATTCAAAAACGGGTTCCTGAATTTTAATGCTTATGGCGGCAATCACCGAAGTGCGGATGTCGGAAGCATCATAATCCTTCTTGTAATAATCGCGAATGGTTTTTACGATGGCTTCACGGAAATATCCGAGATGGGTTCCGCCTTGCGAAGTATATTGTCCGTTTACAAAACTATAATATTCCTCACCATAGCTGTTGCCGTGCGTAATGGCAAATTCAATATCTTTACTGCGGCTATGAATGATGGGGTACAAGATGGTATCATCGGTTTTTTCGGTGAGCAAATCGAGTAATCCGTTTTTGCTTACAAATTTCTTCCCGTTGAATTTTATCGTTAAACCAGAGTTCAGATAAACATAGTTGCGAATCTGACTTTCAAGAAATTCTGTTTTGTATTTAAAATTTTTGAAGATGGTGTTATCCGGCTCAAAAATCATGATGGTGCCATTCTCTTCTGTTTCGTCTCTCTCCTTCTCGTTTTTCGTGATGACACCGCGGCTAAATTCAGCTACTTTAGTTCTTCCATCACGAATGCTCTGTACCCTGAAATAATAACTCAAGGCATTTACTGCTTTCGAACCCACCCCGTTCAAACCCACCGATTTCTGGAAGGCGCTACTGTCGTACTTGCCTCCGGTATTAATTTTACTCACACAATCGATTACCTTGCCTAATGGTATGCCTCTGCCGTAATCGCGTACATGTACCCGGTGTTCGGAAACGGTGATGTCAATCTGACTGCCGGCACCCATTACAAATTCGTCGATGCTATTGTCAACAATCTCCTTAAAGATGATATAAATGCCATCATCGGGGGCGCTGCCATCGCCCAGCTTGCCGATGTACATTCCCGGCCGCAAGCGTATATGCTCGTGGGGTTCAAGCGATTTTATATTGTCTTCTGTATATTTTGCCGTTGCCATAGGGTCCTAAAAAGTATTACGTCAATTGAAAACACGTATTCCGCACGGTGTTTTTACGAATCGACTCGTATTTCAATTACACTTGCAAAAGTAAGGCTGCTTGAAGTGTTTTTAAATAGGATTTTCCACAAAATTTCTGTGTGGAAATAAAGGTGCTAAAATCTTTAGCAATAAAAATGTTCTGAACAGATACTCAGTTCAATAAGTAATTAAATTCTACTTTTCTCAATCCAGCCACCACCAAGTACGTCGTCGCCTTCATAGAATACGGCAGCCTGTCCGGGTGCAATAGCGTTCACCTTGTTATAGAAGTTCACTTTCATGCGGGTGCCATCTTGCTCTATGCTTCCTAGATGTCCCACATCTTTATACCGAATTTTTGTAATAGCCTCTATGGGTGATAGCAAAGATGGATATTTATGCAAATTGATATTTCGCACCCACATCTCGGTGCGGTCGAGGTCTTCGATATCGCCGAGAACCACGGTGTTGGTTTCGGGTTGTATTTCAACCACAAAGAGTGGGCGACCTAAGGCAATTTCCAGCCCTTTACGCTGCCCCACGGTGTAAAATGGGTATCCTCGATGTTTGCCCACGATGGTGCCGTCGGTCATCACGAAATGGCCTCCGTTCACACGTTCTTCGAGTCCGTCCACCCTGCGTTTTAGGAATCCACGGTAGTCGTTATCGGGCACAAAACAAATTTCATAGCTTTCGCTTTTATTCGCCAGGTCGGTATAACCCCAGTCGATAGCCATCTGGCGTATTTCCGGTTTGTGAAAATTGCCTACAGGAAATAAGGTGCGGGCTAAACTTTTCTGTGATAAGCCCCAAAGCACATAGCTCTGATCTTTGTTGGAGTCGAGCCCTTTGGAGATGATATATCGTGAATTTTCTTTTCGTACCTGCGCATAATGACCCGTGGCGATGAACTCACAATCGAGCTGATCGGCACGTTTTAACAAGGCTTCCCATTTAATATGGGTGTTGCATAGCACACAAGGGTTTGGGGTACGTCCGGCTAAATATTCCTCTACAAAATTATCGATCACAAAATCGCCAAATTCATCGCGTATATCGAGTATGAAATGATGAATGCCGTGTTCGACAGCCACCGCACGGGCATCGTTGATGCTGTCGAGGCTGCAGCAGCCGGTTTCTTTTTTATTTCCTCCGCTGCTGGCATAGTCCCAGGTTTTCATGGTGATACCTACCACCTCATATCCCTGTTCTTTAAGCATCACAGCGGTCACGGTGCTATCAACACCCCCACTCATGGCCACCAATACTTTTCCTTTTTTACTCATAAAAGTCACTTCCGATACTTTAAGGGAACAAAAAATGGTTGCATAACCGCGACATTTCCTGTTCTTACCAGTATGAATGGCAAAGGTAGGATTTTTAAAACAGATAGAAATCAAAAAGGTGCTATGAAACTCACAACACCTTTGTGCCCGAAGAGAGACTCGAACTCTCAAGGATTAATCCAACGGCTTCTGAGACCGCAACGTTTACCAATTTCGCCATCCGGGCTTTTTGCTCTTTTCATTCGAAGCGTATGTTGCGAAGATACGAATACTCGTGCTGGAATATTCGTTGTTCTTGAACGCTATCTTTTTATGATTTTGTGTAAGTAAATTTTATCGTGGTCGTAAATTTTGATAATATATAATCCGTTGGATTCATTGGATATATTAAAAGTAGTTTTGTTCTCTGATTCAAAAATTATTTCTCTTCCTGTAGTCGTATAAATTTTGATGTCATCGGCCATCTCACTCAGGCTATATATTCCGGTGCCGGGGTTTGGAAATATATTGATGCTAGTGGGTTGCTCTTGCATCACGATGCCGGCAGACAAGCCATAAACATCATTACAATTGAACACCTGGCCCAAGGGTTTAATTCCACAGGAATTAAAGGTGAACGTTTGGGATAGATTTACAAAATAACCAATGGCGGTTTTCTCTTCAATCGTCAGATTGTCTCTCGAATTCCAGTTGTCGGAAGGCAATTGAGTAACCGAAGGAAACATCGTCTGCCCTAGTTCATTCACATGCCCAAGCCCCAACGAATGTCCTAGTTCATGCATGAGCACGTATCTAAATTTTGATTTGCCAGCCGGAACTGTTCCATTCCCGAAGTACCAATCAAGTTTGGTGGAGAAACGAATATCCATCGTTGACGAATTGTAAAAAGTAGTCCCACCAAAAACACAGGAGCTCCATAACTTATCTGCGTATCCGGCTGCCCCAAATAGCGAATCGGGGGAGATTAAATTGATGTAATCATTGAGTACTAACTGGGCACCTGATGGTACGGTGGCTAAAATATAGTTGATGCCTGTACTACATCTGAATTCTTTGAAAACATCTTCTATAGCCGATTTTATGGCTGGGTTATTCCAATAAGAAGTATGCATGTGCCAGGTATAGCCTCCTTTGTTGTTGGTGTTATTCAAAAAAATGTAATCTAACGGATTCACACTACGGTAGCCTAAATTAGCTTTTACTTTTAGGGTGTCCGACGAAAATATATCTGCTCCTGCGAGATTGATTTTGACGAGTCCGGAATATGCGGAAGGCATTTCTATTTCAATCATCGTATGGGTCCAGCTTTTATATTTTAAAAGTTTACTAATGGCAGGATCCAAATAATTGCCCGATTCCTGCATCAGCGAAACGTAATTGGCAAGGCGGTCGGCCCCGAACCCAGTGCCGTTAATGGTTAGTATTTGACCCATACCTCCGATTATGTTTTTAGGATTAATGGAAGTGATAACACCTGCTAAGGTTGTATTGAGAAGAAAAAAAATGGAAATTAAAGTGATGTAGAGATGTTTCATATAATTAATTTAGGTGTCTTTTAAATGGTCACTTTAAAATTTGAAATTACGTTCAAATATAGAAGAAAGCAGGAATATTTAATTTTATTCGAAATTGTTTTTCATGTCGCATGGGGATATTTAGTAGCAGGTTCATCGTAGCGATTACTGCGAAAGCAGATGAAACTAATATTGAAACCTCAAAGCATAAAAAAAACCCGCTCTTTAAGCGGGTTTCTAAAGTACCCACGAGGAGACTCGAACTCCTACACCTTTCGGAACTACCACCTCAAGGTAGCGTGTCTACCAATTCCACCACGTGGGCTTCTACGATTGTTTTCGAGTCATCAACGATGGTAACGTGCGAAACAACTTCATGGATTCGAACGGCGAAAATAGCAAAATAAACTCTCTTTATTTGTTTAAAGATTTACATATTTGCAATAATTATGACCATACAAATATCAAAACCATTGATCACAGAGCATCCCGAATACTATCGCTACTATATCGGGCTCGTGCCATCAGAGGATTTAATTTCCGAATTAGTGAACCAAAGAAAACTTTTTGCCGATTTCATTGATCAGCTCACACCAGAGAAATTGAACTATCGCTATGCCGAAGGGAAATGGACCATTGCCCAAGTGATTCAGCACCTCTTGGATACGGAGCGGATTTTTTCTTATCGTATGCTAAATTTTGTTCGACACGGGCTCATGGAGATCCCGGGTTTCAATCAGAATGAATTTGCCGATCATGTCGATTCGTCGTTACGTAGCAAACAATCATTTATCGAGGAGTTTACCGCCGTGCGTGACAGCACCATTGAATTTTTGAAATCCTTGACGGTTGACGAAACCTTGTTGCAAGGCAAGGCCAATAATACCTTGGTGAGCGTACGTTCGATGGGTTATATGGCGTATGGCCATATCGCCCACCATGCTCGGGTTATTGAAGAGAAATACCTATAAACTGGATGCAAGAGGAGGGAGCAATGGGAAGAATCACCTTTATTAGCCGAACACAAACTTTTGGGGTGCTTCTCGTGGTGTTAGGACACTGTACTCTCTCTAATAATAATGCTCTGATTACACCGTTGTGGTGGATATGGTTTACCTCTTTTTTTTGCAGCAGTTTCGACATGCCTTTGTTTATGTTTTTTTCGGGCTTTTTATTTTGCCTTTCTCAGCACAAAAAAAAACTTACGTATGGTTACTTCATGTTGCATCGGGCGTATAAAATGCTCGTACCTTATTTTGTACTCGGTAGCATCGGCTTTGTAATTAAATTGCTGTTGTACGACTACGCCCTACGACCCGTGGCTTTTTCCTGGTCATCTTTTTTCGATGGGTTTCTTTACCCTTGGCATAACCCCATCATCTATCTTTGGTTTCTTCCTACCTTGCTTTTTGTTTTTGGAATTCTTTTTTTTCTTAACTATATTAAGTCGGTAGGGGTGGCTATTGCTGTGCTTCTACTGCTCGTTATCGTAACTATTTACCGGCCTTTATCCGATGTCGAATTCCTGAATTTGGGTGGTATTATTCAATATCTTTTGTATTTTGCTTTGGGGTTTTATTTTTATAGATTACAGGGTAAGTTCGCATTTTTAAATTCACTTGCATTTTTTGTCGTTTCAGGTTTGCTTTTACTAATTTTGAATCTCTATACTACCCGTGATATACTCATGTTATGGCTTACTAAAAACGGAAATGATCTACTTCTGGCTTGTGTCGGTATCTTGTTTTCACTCTCCTTCGGACATGTTTTATCGAAGCCTTTATTTAACCGCTTGAAAATTTATGATGGCCTTTATTTCTGCATGTATCTCCTTTCCTGGTTTATCATCACGGGTGTGAAAATAGGATATCAGAAATTTTATTATAGTCAAAACACGGGCATTCTAATGGTATTAATCTTAATTCTCACACTGCCACTTCTGGCAAGAAAATATATTAAAAACACCTTTGCACGAACTGTTTTAGGATTATCCTGAGGTAGGATGTAATTAGGCTAGATAAACACTGAAATCGTTTTGTGCTTTCATCACTCCAATTTCATAAACCGGTGACATCCCATGATCATGGAATGTAGCAAGAAACGCATCTTCAAACGCAGGGTCAACTGCAATAAGCAAGCCACCATTGGTTTGTGGGTCGTTAAATGGAACGAAACTTTCGGGTAAAAGGCCTTGAATTTTTTTCTCGCAGGCATTCCAGTTACGATTAACACTCGCGGGGATGCATGATTTTTCGATATACGTTGTTAAGTTGGGGAGCAATGGTACGTTGGTAGCTATAATGGTTGCCGACAATTTACTCCCTTCACTCATCTCCACCAAATGCCCTAGAAGCCCAAAGCCAGTAACATCGGTCATGGCATGAACAAAAGGTTTCGTTCCTAATATTTCGCCAATAGAATTTAATTTAGAGGCGTTATTAAAAAATATTTTATAATGGCTCTCCTCCAAAATATCACGTTTTAATGCAGCACTAAAAACGCCGGTTCCTAAGGGTTTGGTAAGGTATATTTTATCACCGGCCTTCGCTGTGTTATTGCGTTTTATGTTTTCTTTTTTGATGATGCCGGTAACGCATAAGCCAAAGAAGGGCTCAGGAGCCGTGATGCTATGCCCCCCCGAGATTGTGATGCCGGCTTCCTTGCATTTACTTTGACCTCCCGCCATAATTTCTTTTATTATTTCAGGCTGAATTTTATCAACCGGGAAGCCCAAAACACTGATCGCTGAAATGGGTTTGCCTCCCATAGCATACACATCGCTGATGGCATTGGCGGCTGCAATACAGCCAAACTCAAAAGCATCATTAACCAGTGGCGTGAAAAAGTCGGTAGTGCTTACGATGCAGTCGGTTTCATTAATAGCAATTACGGTGGCATCATCGAAACTATCTATGCCAACGAGCACATTGGCATTATGGTTCTCAAACTGGTTCTTTAAAATGCCTTGCAAAACGGCAGGTGCTATTTTGCATCCACAGCCTGAACTCGTGGAGAATTGAGTGAGTCGTATTTTATCCATGGATATCGTCGAAAGATTTTGCAATGCCGCATTTCCCACATCCCGATTCGCAATCGTTGCTGGTCAACTGAGCCTTCATCTTTTTAATGAGAAAAACCAAGGCAACCAGTGCGATAATGGAGATGATGAGATATTGAATAAGGAGCATAAGTTGGCAAAGGTAAAGAATAGTGGCCAAAAGAAAGGGGTAAGTCTGTTCTGTTCTTATCATTGTTTACGGTGTGCTGTGCAAATAAGCGGAGATGCATGGAATTACGCAAACGTGCATTTTAAGTAGATCAAGATCCTGCCCCCGTCGGGGTGATATTCAGATTTCTTTTTGTTAATTGAGGCAAAAAAGCAATTTTTCCTCTCGTTAATAGGGCGGAAATTTAGGCAACTCCATTTTAATTTATAATATTGCACTTTATTTTAAAATTCATATTATGCGTACCTTAAAAACCCTTCTCTTTTTATTTTTTACTGTTGGTGCTTTCTCGCAGGCTACCTTAGTAGAAAAAGTTGAACGTAAGCCCGGTGAATACACCATTGCCTATGAAAAATATAAGTTAGCCAATGGCCTTACCGTTATTTTACATGAAGATCATAGTGATCCATTGGTGTCGGTGCGTGTAACGTACCATGTAGGCAGTGCCCGTGAGGCCGCCGGTCGTTCGGGCTTTGCTCACTTCTTCGAGCATATGATGTTTCAAGGATCGGGTCATATAGCCGATGAGCAACATTTTAAGATTTCGTCGGAGATTGGTGCAGGGCAACAAAACGGGAATACAGAAGAAGATCTGACGCATTACTATGAAACAGTGCCAAGTAATCATCTGGCTACAGCGCTATGGCTGGAAAGCGATCGGATGGGATATTTATTGGATTCTCTTACCCTTAAGAAGTTCGAAAACCAACGTGATGCCGTGAGAAATGAAAAATCTCAAAATTGGGATAACCGCCCGTATGCACGGGTGAGTGAAGTAGCGAATGCTGCCTTATATCCCCCCGGACATCCATACAGCTGGCCTGTAATTGGCTATGTTAACGATTTAAAAAGTGCAAAGCTGGATGATGTAAAACAGTTTTTTCTTCAATGGTATGGCCCTAATAATGCGTGTCTTGTATTGTCGGGCGATATTAAAATTGATGAGGCTTTAAAATTGGTAGATCAGTATTTTGGTAATATTCAAAAGGGTCCTGAGGTAAAGAAAATGAAGGTAGAAACAGTGG
Organism: Bacteroidota bacterium; assembly: GCA_947507965.1. Lineage (GTDB taxonomy): Bacteria > Bacteroidota > Bacteroidia > UKL13-3 > UKL13-3 > CAINMV01. The sequence goes on along the minus strand of CANNQU010000011.1, from coordinate 36,496 downwards.
TTCTGCCGGAAGACCGCTATGCCAACATGGAAGACAATGTATATCTTCCTTTGATTACGTTAACGTTCCCTACGGTACCGATGTATCACCCTGATGAGCCGGCTTTAGATTTTTTAAGTCAGTTGATAGGTGCGGGTAAGAATAGCATTTTATACAAGAAATTTGATGATCAGGAATTAGGGCAATCTTTTGCTTCTCATGGCACCAACGAGTTGGCTGGCTCCTTTGATGTGGGTATTTTACCTTATCCTGATGGCGCGGAAGATGACTCCAAAATTTATGGTGAATTTGAAGCTAAACTACGTGATGCCTTTGTTGACTTTGAAACCAAAGGCTTTACGGATGCCGATTTGGAACGCTTAAAAGGTGCGCAGGAATTTGGCTATGCCCGTTCTGGCGAAAGTTGTTTTGGTAAAGCTAATCTTTTGGCACGCTGGTGGGCAATAACCGATAACAAGCAAAATGTTCAGTCGGAGAGAACACGTTATCAAAATGTTACTAAAGCCGATATCATGAGGGTTTATGCCCGATATATCAAAGGCAGAAAATGTTTGATCACGAAGGTTCATCCCAAGAGTCAGGATGCCGGGAAAGAAAAGATTAAAACAGCTGAAAATCCTTTGGTTGGCAATGCCTCTGATACGAAAAATGCGTTAAGCTATGTTCGTCCTACCGATAATTTCGACCGTTTTAAGCGTCCGGAAGTTGGGCCTTATAAAAATGCGTTAGTTCCAACCTTTAAGACCTATAGCTTTGATAATGGCTTGAAAGTTATTGGTACCAAAACAAGCGAATCACCTACCATCACCATCTCCATCAATATGAAAGGCGGCGCTCAACTCGATCCTGCCAAGAAATTAGGATTGGGTGTGCTAACGGCTGAAATGATGAACGAAGGAACACAGAAATATACCGCTGAACAATTTGAAGCAGAGTTGGATAAATTAGGCAGTAGCATTAGCTTTGGAGGTGGGCCTACCGGAACCTCTATTAGTGTTTCATGTATGGTGAAAAATCTGGATGCAACATTGGAGCTACTTAACGAATCATTAAATCATCCTCGTTTCGACGAAAAAGCGTTACGTAGAATTAAAAGCGAAACAAAACAAAACTTCAAGAGTGAATTTAGAAATGGAAGCCTTATCGCCACCAAGGTATTCAACAAATTAATCTATCAAGGCTCTCCGCTTGGAAATTATTATTTAGGCGATCTTACCACTACGGCTTCCATTGAGATGAAGGATGTTAAGGATTATTATGCAAATTATTATAACCCATCGAATGCTACCATTGTATTTGCCGGGGATATCGATGAGGAAGCCTTAGTTTCTAAATTAGGGTTTTTGAAAAGTTGGACATCAAAACCATATATATTACCTTCACTTGCCGATGTAGCGAAGCCTGAAAAAACCACCGTTTATTTTGTTGACATGATCGATGCTACCGATGCGAATATAGTGATGGGATACCCAGCACTACCTTTCGATTATAAAGGCGAATATTTTAAGGCGAACTTAATGAACTTCTCTTTCAGTGGTAGTTTCTTAGGTCGTTTAAACCTCGACCTGCGTGAAGATAAAGGCTATACGTATGGTATCTATGGTGGGTTTGGAGGAAACAAAAACTCCGGACAATTCTCTATCAGCGCCAGCTTGCGTGGAACGGCCTGTGATAGTGCTTTGGTGGAGTCGATCGACGTGATGCGTAAATATATTGCGGAAGGTATTACCGATGATGAATTGGCATTTGCCAAGAAATCATATACCAGCAGCGACGGATTAAAATATGAAACTTCAGGCCAGAAAGCTGGCTTCCTATACCGTTTGCAGGAATATGGCTTACCTACCAACTATAGCGATGAGCAAAATGAGCTGGTGAAAAATTTCACTAAAGAGCAAATTAACGAATATGCTAAAAAATATTTGTTGCCGGATAATATGGTTATCGTTATTGTTTCCGATAAAAAATTATCTAAGAAGAGTATTGAAAAACGCGGTTTTAAAGTAATTCAAGTGGACAAAAACGGGAATTAATTATTTCTTCATCTTTCATAGAAATACAATCCCTGCATCTTGATGGTGTGGGGATTTTTTTTGAGGTAAAGGCAGGAAAAGCCTGGTGCAATTCGATCTGTAATTAAAACGGGTATAACGGCTTTTAAAATTTAACATCAATCAAATTTGTTTAATTTCGCAACATATAGAATTTCGCATCAACACCATGAATCGTCAGCTAAAAGAACAAATACAAACAGAAGTGGATACCGCCTTTTTTTATCAAAGGCTATCAGAACTTACCAAAGATGAGACCATGAGTAAGATTTTTGAAAATCTTTCCAAAATCGAAGCGTCGCATGCTTCACACATGTTGGCAAAAATAAGAAAAGATACTCCTGGTTTTCTTGCTCCTGCTCCAAGCACAAAAGCTAAAATTCAAATTAAGTTAGGAAAGGTTTTTGGCTACGATTTTATTCTAAACGACCTCACCAATACCGAGAAGCAAATTGCCAAGGCGGCAGTAAGAAGCAAGATGAACCTGGGTGAGAAGCCCAGTGGTTTTGAAACCAATCATTTTCAGATCATGCAGGAAGTTTCTAAAAATCATTCCTTACCTATCACAGGTAGTATTATCTCAAAGTTCGAAGGGCGGCATAAATCGATCGGTGGAAACGCCTTGCGTGCGGCTGTTTTAGGAGCTAATGATGGCTTGGTGTCGAATATGAGTTTGGTGATGGGTGTAGCCGGCGCCGCTGGCGTAGCCGGTGCGGCAGTGCCCAACAGTACCATTTTACTCACCGGTATCGCAGGGCTATTGGCAGGAGCCATCTCCATGGCCTTAGGCGAATGGCTGTCTGTGCAAAGCTCAAGGGAGTTACATCTAAAACAAATTGCCCTTGAAGCCGAAGAGATAGAGAGTTCACCCGAACAGGAGCGTGAAGAACTGGTGCTCCTATATCAAGCCAAAGGAATGGATTTGCAGGCAGCAGAGGCACTCTCGCATAAGGTTTTTGAAAACAAAGACACGGCATTGGAAGCCATTATTAAAGAAGAATTAAATATCGACCCCGACGAGCTGGGAGGCTCGGCATGGGAAGCTGCTATTGCTTCCTTTATATTATTTGCTTTCGGTGCCATCTTACCGGTCATTGCTTTTATGTTTCTGTCAGGTACGAATGCCATACTTCTTAGTCTTTCCTTTAGTGTTGTAGGCCTGTTCGCTATTGGAGCTGCCACCACGTTATTTACGGGTAAAGGAGTTTTGTTTTCCGGATTTAGACAGGTGTTATTTGGCTTGGCGGCTGCGGCTGTAACCTTTGCCATTGGGAGGTTAATCGGTGTCTCCATCACAGGATAATGGATTTCATGACATGTTCGGAATCGGAATTTTCAGCAGGATAAAATTTTCAGAATTAGCATTCTAACCATGTTGAAGTTATTCTCTTTTTTGTATCTTCAGGTTTCTCTTGTATTCGTTCTGTGAATCATATTTTTGTGTTTTGGTTTTGTTGTTTTTCCTGCTTCTAATATAATCCCGGATATCTAATTATTTTTCGCCATTTTTGCCGACCTAAAAAAAGAGAACTAATTCATGAAGTTTATATCGTACGGTGCTGCTCAGCAGGTTACTGGAAGCATGCATCTATTGGAGCTGGATAATGGTTTCAGGGTTTTGGTTGACTGTGGTTTGGATTACGAAACCAAGAAAAAATCGCTGACAGACAGCAATCGTTTTTTTGATTTTGACATTAAAAGCATCGATGTGGTGATCCTAACTCATGCCCATATCGACCATAGCGGCAATTTACCCAACCTCATCAAACAAGGCTATGAGGGTCAAATTTTATGCACCACTCCCACCTACGACTTTTGTACCCATTTGTTAATGGATAGCGTAAATGTCCAGATGTCGGAACTCAATAAGAATAACACGAAAGGCAAACGACGCAAACCCAAAGCTACCCAAGCTTCCGATTTGCTCTATACCCAAAAAGATGTGATGGAAACCTTGCGGAGGATGGTTACTTTTAATTTTGAAAAAGAGGTGGAGCTGGCGGAGAATATTCATTTCACTTTTATTCCGGCCGGGCATATTTTAGGTGCCGCCAGTGTCGTGTTTAACGTGGTAGAAAATGGCAAAGAAACACGTTTCGGTTTTACCGGCGACTTAGGCCGGAATGACGCCAATTTGGTAGTGAATCCGATGGTCATGGAAAGACTTGATTACCTCGTATGTGAGAGCACGTATGGAGGCAAGTTGCATCACGACACCCAAAGCCCGGAGGATATATTGATGGAGCATATACAAGCCACCTGCATCGATAAACGCGGCAGGCTCATCATTCCCGCTTTCAGTGTGGGCCGAACACAAGCCATCATATACTCACTTCACAAATTATATAAGCAAGGCCGGTTTAATCATATCAATGTATATGTCGATAGCCCGCTGGCAATTGAAAGTACCTCTATCTACACCAAATACCACGAATATTTAAATGACGATGCGCGTGAGTTCTTGCGGCAGAACGGAAGTTTGTTTGATTTCCCTTTATTGTTTGAAGTGGAGAATATGAGAGACAGTGAAGCCATTATTAATAATTATGAGCCCTGCATCATTGTGTCGGCTGCGGGCATGGTAGAAGGGGGGCGAATTGTAGAACATGTTTACAATAATTTACAGAACCCACAGAGTGCGATATTAATTGCGGGCTATTGCGCTGAGGGTACCCTTGGTTGGAAGTTAAAACAACCCGATGCATCAGTAACCATTCATGGCAAGCAAATTCCGAAATATTGCACCATTGCAAGTACCGATATTTTTAGCTCGCATCCCGGCCATCAAATGCTGGTGGACTACGTGAAGAGGTACGACGCAACAACGCTCAAAAAAATATTTTTGGTGCATGGCGAACAAAACTCACTGGAAGCCTTTCAGGTAGCTTTGCTAAAGGAAGGATACCCTGTGGAGATTACGGTGAAGGAAAAGGTCTATGCTTTGAAATAGAGCGCGCCTGATTGCTAAAAGAACAACTTCTTTTTCATTTCTTTAATTTATTGGGTACTGCTCTTTTTTGTGTGTCAATGCAGGTTACAATTGATGTAGGGGCATTTAGAGGATGGATATGTGACTGGAAATGCCCCGTGGCATCTGCTTGTTTTTATAGACGCTCCTTGCATTATACGAACTGATGCCGAAGCTACCGCTACGCTTTTGGTCAAGGCTTGCGCTCCTCTGCATGACGAGCTAAGGCGAGAATGTGAGTTGTTGTAACGTTTACTGCAATTGTGTTTTTTAGTGCATTCAAAATTCATTAACTTTGTTGAAAATTTGAAAAATAAAACGCTTCCCATAAATACTAAACAGAAGATTTATAGATAAAGTAAATATAATAATGAAGGTATTAATTGATATTCCAGATAACCAAGTAACTTTTGGCATGAAAGTTTTAAATAGTTTGTCGTTTGTAAAGAAAGCGAAGCAAATGTCAACAGAGAATGTTGAACTTTGGGAAACTTTAAAGGATGCTGCTTCGCAAGTACGCCTGCACAAACAAGGAAAAATTAAATTAAAAACCGCACAGAAGCTACTAGATGAATTATAAAATTATTATAACTCATCGGTTTGAGAAAGAAATCAAAAGATTGGTAAAGAAATACCCTTCTTTGAAAGATGAATTTGCTCTACTTATTCAAAACTTATTACGCAATCCAGAAATTGGCACTTTTCTGGGTAACAATTGTTATAAAACTCGTTTGGCAATTAAAAGCAAAGGTAAAGGTAAAAGCGGTGGTGCAAGGGTTATTTCATATTTCTTCTTTGATGCAGAAATTGTGTACCTATTGACTATTTATGATAAAGGTGAGAAAACGGAATTGAAACCAAACGAGCTTAAAGAAATGATTGAAAGCTTAGAACTTGATAACTGAAAATTCTAAGAGATAGCTGACGAACATATTTCTTCCTACTTATTATTTGTAACTCTAAATAGTCATTTTTCCTTTCAAATTTCCAATTATACTTATCTTCTGAAAAAGTCTTATCTCTGGCGGTTGCATAATAAGAAAGATACATTGTGTCAGCCAGGACTTCCCAAAAAAATATCTCTTCTTCATTTGGTAGATTTATTCTCTTGCCGACTCCGTTCTCGGTAGTCTTCTAAAACACCGGTGACCCGCTCCACGTATGTTTCTGACTACGTAGAGGTGTAAACAAATCTCTGATTTGCACTCTTGGTGCAGATAACACATAAAAGGAGAACGCGAAAAATAACTATTCATATGGAAAATATTGAATTGGCGCGAACGGCAAATGGCAAGAGGTATTATATCATCACTACAGGAAATATCCAAGTGAGATGCTTATTAATTGTTAATGCGATTTTTCTCGTCATGAACTATCGTTATTTTTGAGCACCGATGAAAAAGTTTTTTCTTTTCGTTTTTTTTAGCGCTATGGTGCTCTCAACGAAGGCAGCCTCCATCTTACTACCGATGGATGAAGCTCAAAAAGATCATCTGAAATCGTATGGCATCACCTACTGGATTTTACAGAAAGATTTAGAGGTAGAGTGGTTGTTGAATTATCGTGGTGGTAGCTTCCTACTCCCATACACCAGCGATATCGAAAAAGAGTGCTTGATACGTGGTATCACCTTCGAAAAAATAAGCGACAGTAAGGTATTTGATATCCATTCGCAAATAGCCCAGCCCGAGGTGAATATGGAAGCAGTAAAACTACAGAAACCTCCAAGGATTGCCGTATATTCACCCAAAACCAAGCAGCCCTGGGACGATGCCGTGACGATGGTTTTAACCTATGCAGAGATTCCTTATACCGTAGTTTTTGATGATGAAGTATTAAATAGCGACCTGGCAAAATACGATTGGCTGCATTTACATCATGAAGATTTTACGGGTCAATACGGAAAATTCTATGGCAGCTATAGAAATGCCTCATGGTATATTGCCGAGGTACAAGAAGCAGAGGCAACAGCAGCTAAGCATGGATTTAGTAAAGTATCGCTGTTAAAATTGGCGGTGGCCAAAAAGATACGAGAATTCGTAAGTGGCGGTGGTTACTTATTTGCTATGTGTAGTGCAACCGATAGCTATGATATTGCCTTGGCCGCCGATGGAGTGGATATTTGCGAGAGCGTATTCGATGGTGACGGAAGCGACCCGAATTCGGCTCAAAAGATAAATTACGACAACTGTTTTGCATTCAAAGATTTTAAATTAATCAAAGAGCCAATGGTGTACGAATTTAGTAGCATCGATGTGCCACCGGAGCGAGCCGGTCAGGTAAGAGAAGAAAATGATGTTTTTGGATTATTCGATTTCAGCGCGAAGTATGATGTTGTTCCTGCCATGTTATGCCAGGATCATACCCGGGTTATAAAGGGCTTTTACGGGCAAACCACGGCCTTTAGAACGAACCTGATAAAAACCGATGTATTGGTGATGGGCGAAAATAAAGCCTTAGGAGAAGCCCGATATATTCATGGTGATATGGGGAAAGGAACCTGGACTTTTTATAGTGGTCATGACCCGGAAGACTATCAACATCAGGTAGGTGAGCCACCCACAGATCTGAAACTTTTTCCAAATTCACCGGGTTACCGCTTAATATTAAATAATGTATTATTCCCTTCGGCGAAGAAGAAGAAACAGAAAACTTAAAATTCCATGGCGACTACCATTCGGCCTTTGGGTCGATGGCAAATACTTCCTGCATCTCCGTAAGTAAGGGTTGCAAATGCACGGTGTGAATGCCTTTACGGCCACCAACAGCAGCATCCCACTGTGTTCTTGGAGGAAGTTTCAAGGTGGCTTTTGCAAGGATGGGTTCAATCGCTGCCAGCCATTTCTCCTTTAACATTTCTTCTCCTTCAAATATTTTTTCATTGATGAGCTCTTGCTCCTCGTCGGTGGTTTCAAAAATACCTAATGCCAAATTGAAATTCTCGTTAATTGTGGTTTGCAATCTGTGGCGACTTTCTTCATTGCCATTTCCTAATTTATCAACCCATATATTGGCATGCATCACATGATATTTTATCTCTCCTTTTACCTTGGCTGCAAGTTTTGCCAATGGCTCACAACGGCTCTGTGTTAGCATCTCAAAACGAAGATAAGCAGCATGGTCGAATAGGAAATGTCGAATTAAAGAGTAGTCATATTCACCTATAGGATACTCTACATATTGGCAGCATTGGTATTCTTCTTCTTTACGGGTAAAAGCTACGGTATCGGGATGTTGCTCTCCTAAACTTTGCAATATTTCAAACAAGGCCAGCGACTGTCCTAATTTGTCCTGCGCCATATTACTAAAGGCCAGATCCTCTTCCAAAAATGGCCCTAACCCCGTCCATTCGCTATTACGATGACCTAGTATCAGGTGGTCATCGGCAAGGCGGTATAAAAAATTCTTTAAAGATATATCGTAACTCATGGTTGTTTTAAATTGATAATTCTTCCTCCCTTAAGTGGGTCAATGACTATTTTTTCCCTTTGAATTTGTTGATTTTATCCATTACTTTATACCCTCCTGCTTCGCGATATATTTTCTCTGGTGCGATTAAAAAAATATCGGTGTCATCGTAGCTGGAGGCAATTACATTTTCGCTTTTCACCACCCAAATATTAACACAAATTCCCCGGCGGGCATACTGGTCTTTCGCAAAGAGTAAGGCCATCTCATCGTTTGGAGCATGTACAATACCTACATGTTCGTGTTGGTCTCCTCGTTTTTTTTGATGGAACACTTCGTACGTCTGAAACTCATCCAATGGGCTAAGTTCAACAGGGCCTTCCGGCAAATCGACGCGTGCGATACGCGGGTCTAAGGAAAGAATCTTCATATTTATAATGCGAAAATAAGGAAAGAAAAAAGAATTCGGACTTTTTTTACACTAGATTTTCATTTCTCTTCCATTCACAATAATATGTATTTTTGACGCTCTCCATGCAGTGGTCTAAAAAAGTATTTTTAATTCTTGTCGTAAGTATTCATGCGCTTTACTTCATTGGGAGTATCGTGTTAAAAACCTATATGAACCAAGATAGTGTTGAGTACCTAGCCCAAGCTCATAACATGGTTTATCATGGCAGCTTTTATGCTGCCAACTGGGATGTTTGGCCACATAATTTTTCCTTCTATTCGCTCCGGCCTCCTATGTATGGCCTATTGGTATTAGTTACAGCCGAGGTATCGTCGAATGTTTATGTTTTATTGTTCGTGCAATCCGTATTGAGCATTTTTATTTGGGTTAAGCTTCGACATTTTGTTCTGCAATTTGTTCCTGCCGTAAACGAATCGAGGTTGCATCTTTATTTAGTGCTTGCCTTATTGTTAAATCCTATACAGCTCGTTCTATGCAATAGTGTTTTTAGTGATATTCTCTTTCAGTTTTTCATTTCCTTATCATTTTTTAGCTTACTGAATTTTATCTACTTTAAAAAAAGCAACTATTTTTTATACTATACCATGTATATTGTATTCGCACTTTTCACCAAGCCGGCCTTTGTGTATTATGCGTATTTTAATATTCTTTTTGCATGGTATGTCTATTTTAAATTGAAGAGAAGCTGGACTGTTATTGCCTGTTCTTTTATATTGCCACTGTTTATTATCATGGTAAGTGTAATTAATAAAAGGGTAACCGGATATTATCATTTTAGTTCCAGCAAGGTGGAAAACCTATGGACGTATAACACCACCAATTTTTTAAACCTGAAGTATGGCCATGATAGTGGCTATACCTATAAAAAAGAAATCTGGCTGCAAAGCAAGCTGCAACCCGATTTTGAACATCAATATCAATTTCTTGACAGTGCCTGCACGCATGTACTTATGCAAAACATCGTCAGCTATACCTGGTACCATTCCCAGGGGGTACTCAATTTTTTTGTGGCACCTGGCCGTGAGTTTGTCAACTCTTATCTCGATCAAGATGAGGCACAACCTAAAAGCTTTATTAAAGAGCTTAACGTTAATGGATGGAAGGGCGTTAAAAATTACTTTACCTCGCAGCCGCTCTCTCTGTTTCTATTAAATGTGCTCGTTGTCTTATGGAATCTCTTCGTGCTTCTTGGCTTATGTTTTTTTGTTTTCTCTAAACGAATACCGCTCCCGTTAAAAATTAGCGCCTTAATCCTACTTCTTTATATTGCGGGAATATCGTCGATGGCCATGGGAACAGCTCGTTATAAGGTAGCGATTTATCCTGTTCTTCTTTTTTGCAGCACTTATTTTCTTGGTACGAAGCGAGAGGCTTAATGGGTTCATTGCTTTTCTGCTTAATTTCTTACTTTCGCATTATGTTGTTTCAAAATAGTTTGGGGTTCGCACAGCGTTTGGATGCTGAAGATAGCCTGGCCCATTTCAGAGATGAATTCCATCTGTTAGAAGATAAAATATATTTATGTGGTAACTCCCTGGGGCTTCAGCCCAAAGCGGCACGGGCCGCCGTTGAGCAGGAGTTTGCCGACTGGCAAAAGTATGGTGTAGAAGCCCATTTTGAAGGTAAAAACCCATGGTTTCATTATCATAAATTTCTAACGGAGAAGACGGCTTCTGTTGTTGGAGCATTGCCACATGAAGTAGTGGTGATGAATAACCTGACGACTAACTTACATCTGTTGATGGTTTCTTTCTATCGCCCTACCTCATCACGGTATAAAATCATTATGGAGGGTAGAGCCTTTCCTTCCGACCAGTATGCCATGGAAACTCAGGTTCGGCATCATGGATTAAATCCTGATGATTGTATTGTGGAGCTTTATCCACGTGAGGGCGAGCATACCTTGCGCACCGAGGATATTATGGCTGCGATATTGGAACATGGTGAGCGTGTTGCACTGGTTATGATGGGTGGCATAAACTATTTTACAGGACAGGCTTTTGATATGAAATTGATCACGGCCGCCGCCCATAGCATAGGTGCTTATGCCGGCTTCGATTTGGCTCATGCTGCCGGGAATTTAGTATTACAACTTCACCAATGGGATGTTGATTTTGCCTGCTGGTGTAGCTATAAATACTTGAATTCCGGCCCCGGTGGAACCTCCGGTGTATTCATTCATGATCGTAACGCAAAAGACACTTCCATCCCTCGTTTTGGTGGGTGGTGGGGGCATGATGAAGGGAGTCGTTTTCAAATGTTGAAAGGATTTAAACCCACACCAAGTGCTGAAGGCTGGCAATTAAGCAATGCTCAGGTTTTTCCAATGGCCATACATAACGCCTCTTTGGAAATTTTTGAAAGAGCCGGAATGCAAAATCTAAGAAGCAAGAGTGAGAAGCTAACCGGCTTTCTTGAGTTTTTATTAGAGGAGGGGAACACTAAAATGGAATTCGAAATAATCACTCCGAAGAATATACGTGAACGTGGATGTCAGCTAAGTTTGCTGTACAAAGAAAATGGCAGAGCGGCCTTCGATCGGCTCTTACAAAATAATATTCTGGCCGACTGGCGTGAACCTAACGTCATACGCATGGGGCCTACGCCTTTATACAATACCTTCGTGGAGATGTGGCAAACCGCCGAAGCAATGAAGGATTAGTTTCAACACAAAAGGAGAAAAGTCAAGTCTGTTTTTACAACTCGCCGAATGCCATGAGTTAATGTCCCTGTTTTACGGTTTCATTTCCAGCTCCTTCCACTCTCCTCGAATCCCTGCTCTGGCAATGAAAATGGTGTCATCCACCTCCGTGTAAATATGTAATTTTTCTTTGTATAACATATATACCGGGTGCTTCATCACTTTTGTCACATCCGGTATTTCATCTTTATTATAACTTGCCAAAATCATTCGAGGTGGGTAATAGGCATTCCACCACGAATTAAGCCAAACGATATCTTGTTGGTAGAATGCACCAAATACCCGATACATTGGAGCTACAGGGTAATGGTTGGGCAATTGTTGGGCTATGCTTGCCGCATCTTTAAACTCTGTATTATATTCAAATTCAATATTCGGTTCAAAGGCTTCGGTCATGTTTTTAGTGATGTCGAGCCTCGTAACTTCACAAGATTTGAGAAAAAAATATTGAAGTCGGAATACCAAAAATCCAAAAACAAGGCAAGCCAACGTTCGAATAAAATAGGGATAGAAATACCATGATGGTTTATGGGTTAAGGCAATGACTAAAACACCCAACCAATAAGCCCAATAGGAGCCTAAACGAGGAGCCCATAGGAGGGAGAACGTGTTTTTTATGAAGATCGCCCCATCAACCATATAGAAAATCCCCGACAGGAAATTCAGTATTAAGATGGGTGTCGATAATAGTATCGCACCAACAGTAAATCGCCATCCGGCGTAGAAATATACGATAACCAAAACAAAACAAGTAAGTTGTATTCGGGTTTGCAATAAGTAGGTAAATGAAGCTAGTATCTCATTAAAGGGCTGTTCCTTAAGGGTTGAGTAAACGTCACCCGAACGTGTGGCCGACCAGTGGTTCATGTACTTAAGCCATAATAGTCCGGCACTAAATACCAATAAGCATATAGCCCCTGCGGCTATCGATTGGATGAGAAAAGCTTTGGCGGTAAGATCTTTTTTTATCCAATCGGAACTATATTTTGTAATCCATAAGCAACAAAGAAATACAACGGCATCTTCTTTTACCAATAGGATTAGGAGTGCCCACACGAGATACCATTTTTTATGTTGAAGAAAGGCGGATATAAAAAGCAACCCGAGAGGAATCAGAAGTAGCTCTATGTGGAATCCATAATTTTCGTCATGGAATATAAAATAGGTGAGGGGACTGATATATAAAATGGCAAATAACCATTTTGCATGGATCGATGTTCCCATAGCATCCATCATTTTCAAAACCGCATACAGAGCACCAAGGGCCAGGCTAAATAAAACGACAAATATTCCATAAACGCCGAAAATATAGGTGAATGGTGCGATGAAGAGGGTAATAAAATAATTATGTAATTTACTATGAAACCCAAAACTATTCTCATAAAAGAGCGGTTTCCCAAGGAGCCAGTCGTGGCTCAATTGATAAAGTGAGAAGATGTCGGAAGTATAGTCGCTCCTTTGAAAATGAAGGCAATTCACCACAAAATAAAAGGCCAAGAGCAAGCCAGCCAATACGAATAGTAATATGGTAGAGGACTTAAATTTCATTTTGTCAAATAAAAATCTATTTGCCAAAAATACATTTTCTATTTTTGCCAGCCATGGGTATTTTAGATTTAAAACATAAGGAAACATTTGACATCGATGATCCACGAAGAACCTTGCAGCATCGAGAGGTGATTTTGTCGAAGCCTTTCCTTAAAAAGCTGTATGAGGAGTGGTATGCTGTGTTTAAGCTTCAAGCAGGCGAGCTGCCTCATGGAACACTCGTAGAATTAGGATCAGGTGGTGGGTTCTTAAAAGAAACGTTACCCCAGGTGATCACCTCTGATATATTGCAAATACCGGATTTAGTAGATAAAATTTTTTATGCTCAAAATATGCCTTTTGAAAACGAGAGCGTTGCCGGAATCTTTATGACCGATGTTTTTCATCATATCCCCGACAGCGCCGCATTTTTAAAGGAGGCCAACCGTGTTTTAATGACGGGAGGTAGAATGGTGATGAGTGAGCCGGCAAAGACGATTTTTGGGAAATTTATTTACAAGAACTTCCATCATGAACCGTTTAATACGGATGGAGACTGGTTTATTCCCGAGTCAGGACCCATGAGTGGTTCGAACCAGGCATTACCTTATATCGTTTTTATTCGCGACCGGGATAAATTTGAAAGAGAATTTCCAAGCCTCAAAATAAAAGAGATAAGGTATCACACACCCCTGCGTTATTTGCTAAGTGGTGGCGTATCCAAAAAGCAGATGGTGCCTGATTTCACTTTTAATTTTTTTAAGTGGATTGAAAATATCTTGCTTAAAATAAGTAAAGAGTTTGCCATGTTTGCAACCATCGTAATCGAAAAAGTATGAACAAAGAAAAAAGTATTATCTATTTTAATTCCGTAGCTGATAAAAGAAAGCTCATTCGTAAGAGAAACACCTACTACTGGAACGATATCACCCGGTTTTGCAACTATTTTATTCATTCGGAAAACAGCGTGATAGAAATAGGTTGCGGCAATGGGGAGATGCTTAGTGAATTAAATGGCATGAGAAAAGTAGGTATTGATATGAGTTCTGCTATGATAGCGAATGCCAAAGCTAATTTTCCGTCGCTCGAATTTCATGAGATGGATGCTGAAAATTTTTCATTGGATAAGAAATTTGATGTCGTCATTATTTCTAATCTCACCGGCTACCTCGATGATATTCAGAAATGCTTTACCAACCTGCATCAAGTTTGTCATAGAAACACCAAAGTCATCATTACCTCGTATAACTATTTATGGGAGCCGGCATTGAAGTTTGCCGAGAGAATAGGAATAAAGCTAAAGACACCCGATCAAAATTGGTTGACCAAAGCCGATTTGGAAAATTTGCTCTATGTTTCTGGCTTCGACGTATATAAAACGGCAAACAGGCAAATAATACCGGTAAACATCCCCATCCTTTCATGGTTTTTTAATAGGATATTATCACAGCTTCCTGTATTTAACTGGTTCTGTATTAATCATTTTTTCTTTGCAAAACAAAACATACGTTATCTAAAACAAGAGGAAAAGGAGTTTACCGTGAGTGTGGTGGTGCCCGCACGCAACGAAGCCGGTAATATTGAGAACGCCGTAAAACAACTGCCTGAAATGGGAAAAGGGGTGGAGCTCATTTTTATTGAAGGTAATAGTACCGATAATACATGGGAAACGATCGTTGCGGTTTCCGAAAAGTATAAGAACACGCATAACATAAAAATTGGAAGGCAGGAAGGAAAAGGAAAGGGCGATGCCGTGAGGAAAGGTTTTGCCATGGCCACAGGCGATATATTAATGATCTTAGATGCCGATTTAACGGTGCCACCGGAAGATTTAATTAAGTTTTACGACGCCATCGCATTAGGGAAAGGCGATTTTATTAATGGCTCCCGATTGGTATATCAAATGGAAAATAATGCGATGCGATTTTTAAATGTTTTGGGTAATAAATTTTTTAGTTGGGCTTTTACCTGGCTTTTATCTCAATCGTTTAAGGATACCCTTTGTGGCACGAAAGTAATTTTTAGAGAAGATTATGAGCGGTTAATTTCCAATCGCAAATTCTTTGGCGACTTCGATCCTTTCGGCGATTTCGATCTTATTTTTGGAGCCTACAAACTTAATTTGAAGATTATTGAAATCCCCATCCGCTATAAAGAACGTACCTATGGAAGCACGAATATCAGTAGGTTCAAGCACGGATTAATCCTGCTTCGTATGTGTATGTTTGCCGCCCGAAAAATAAAGTTCTATTAGGATTTCATTATTTGGGTATTTTTTTTACCTTTGCAGCCCGATTTTTAATTTTATAACCATACAAAAAGAATATATATATGTCAATTACTTTCCAACCATCGAACCGTAAGCGTAGAAACAAGCATGGATTTCGTGAACGCATGAGTACCAAAAACGGCAGAAAAGTGTTGGCAGCCCGTCGTGCCAGAGGCCGGAAACGCCTTACGGTATCTGACGAAGGAACACATAAAAGATAAGGTTAATCAACAGATAAACAAAAGGCAGTTAGCATTCACGTTAACTGCCTTTTTATTTTTGCTAATAAATTGCGGTTCACTTTCACCAAAAACGAGCGGCTTAGCAGCCAGAAACTTATTGATGTGTTAATGCAACGCAGCAACCCTTCATTTTTAAATTTTCCATGTATCTTTGTTTGGCATGTCGTTGCCCTACCCCCTCCAATAAAAGCACAGGTGCTCATATCGGTTTCAAAAAAGAAATACAAACGGGCTGTTGATCGAAATTTAGTGAAACGATTAGTAAGAGAGGCGTATCGATTAAACAAACATTTAATATACGATGCGTTAGAGGCAAAGCAGATACTCTTACATATTAACTATATCGCCCCTAAGATACTCTCTTTTCAGGCCATTGAATTAGCCATGATTAGTGCTTTGAAGAAGATCGTTGACGAAATTAATAAAGCATGAAACAACTCCTAATTTTGATATTTCGAGGGTATCAGTTATTGCTGTCGCCTCTATTACCTAACGCGTGCAGGTATTCTCCAACGTGCTCGCAATATGGTATCGAAGCAGTAAAGAAACACGGGGCTTTCAAAGGGGGGCGAATGGCTATAAAAAGAATACTACGCTGCCATCCCTGGGGCGGACACGGCTATGACCCCGTACCCTAAATCAATACCTTAGCTACTCAGAAGCTGGGTTAAGGCAATGAATACCATCAAAACTTCCAATTCCTTATTCAATCACCAAACGTTGTGTAGCCGTTGCGGTGGGAGAGCTTATGGTGATGAAATAAATGCCCGGACTTAATTTGGGCAGCACAATGGGTTGTTCTTCCTTGTTATTAAGTAGATTTATTTTTGCAACTGTTTTACCCTGCAAATCAATAACCAATGCACTCGCATTATTCAACTTATCGGTAGTTAGCAAGGTGAAATTTCCATTGTTTGGATTTGGGAATACCTTGAAAAGAAAATTGTTGGCTACGTTATTGATACCAACACCAGTAATTCGAATATAGTTTGTTTTGGTTATTGGCGCAACGGTATAGCTAGCATGTGTTACGTTTAATGTTACAGTATAAAATCCGACGTTTGAAAACCGAACTTGAGGGTTCACACTATTTTGACCCGTGGTATTCATATAGTTGATGGTTGATGGAGCAAAACTCCAAGTGTATGAACATCCCGTTGGGTTGGTGGTTTGATTGGTAAAAAGAAACGTGGAATTGACATCTCCATAGAGTTTATTGGCCACAAAATCTGCTGCAGGCACACCACTCGAATTACTTACTATGATATAACTTGCTTTGCTTAGACTACCTGTCCCATATACGTTGGTGGCATCTAGTTTCACCGAATAGGTTCCGGCAATCAAAAATTTAATTTGTGGTATGGCACTCGTTGCCGATGTGGCATTCATATATTGGTAATTTACGTTTACCGCTCCAGGGCTAATGGTCCAAATTCGTGAAGTAACCAAACTCAGGCTGGTATCTTTTAGCGTGGCTATGGCATTGGTAGCTAAGGCGGTATAATCGGAATAGAAATCTACGGCTGGCTTTAAATCAATGGATCTCAATAAGCCGTTTAAATTGTCGCAAATATAAAGGGTTGATGCAGCAAGTAATAAGCCGGTGGGAGAGCTGAAGCGTGAATTCGTATAAACGCCATCGGTATTTCCAGGAGTTTGATGTACTCCTGCTAAGGTGAAAACATTATTGGTCGTTTTTTCAATCCTACGAACCGTGTGTGCATTGGCCCCTGACGTAAATAGCAAATTTCCAAAAGCATCGGTGGTTATCCCTTCCGGAGCTCTTAAATTAGCGGCATTAATTCTATGCCCATCACTGCCTTGAAACCCTCCAGTACCGCCGGCCCATACCGTTACCGTTTGTGCTGTAAGATCAATTTTACGAATTCTATTATTGAATAATTCGGTCACATATAATGCGTTTTCGGATAGGGAATACGTAATTCCTCTAGGCCAATGAAATTTCGCAGTGGCATAGTTTCCATCCACCAAGCCACCAGCAGAGCCACTTGCCGCACCACATAGGGTTGTTACCGCTCCGGTTGCGATTACAATTTTACGGATCATGTTATTATCTTCATCGGTAACGTAAAAATTACCAGAATTATCTTTACATATTCCTGAAGGGTGGTTGAAACGTGCGGCTGTTCCAATGCCATCGGTGGTGCCTGATGCAGCTACGCCGGTGGTTTCCGGTGCACCACATAGGGTAGATACACCTTGAGCGTTTCCAATGGTGGTGAATGCGTCGATTTTACGAATGGCATTATTGAAATAATCGCAAACATAGATATTGTTGCTGGCATCACACACGATACCTCTTGGCATATTAAACGTAGCACTGGTGCTATAGGCATTGGCATATCCATAGGCACCCGCAGTGCCTGGGGCATAAGGAGAGCCAACACGGGTGTAAACCGATGCACCTTGAATTAATTTAACACAATGATTTCCATCATCCGTTACCCATACATTTCCATTACCATCGAGGCACATACTATGGGGTTGCGACCATTTCGCATTGGCTAACAGGACCCCCGTATTATTACCGGTGGTGGTTTTATCGCCCGACCATGTGGTGATGGTTTGAGAGAACAAAGAAATGCTGATAATACCAAAAACTAAGAGTAAAAAAAGTCGTTTCATATGAAATGGAAATAGTGTTATTTAGTTGCGAATATAGTGTTTTCAATTTTTATACCCAAGTTCTTTCAAGTGGTTCAATATATTGCTTTCTACCCGATGTAGTATATTGGTATAATCGGTTTTTTCAAATGGCATCCCCACAATCTTTTCGTATAATTCAATGTATCGATCCGTAATGGAATCCACAATTTCGTCATTCATCACTGGAACAATTTGCCCTTCTAGGCCTTGAAAGCCATTTTCAATTAACCATTGACGAACAAATTCCTTTGAAAGTTGCTTTTGAGGTTCCTTATTTTTCTGACGCTCTTCATAGCCCTCTAAATAAAAATAACGTGAAGAGTCGGGGGTATGTATTTCGTCGAGTAGATAAATGATATCATTTTTTACACCAAACTCGTATTTGGTGTCAACCAAAATCAAGCCTTTTTCGCGAGCTTCATTATGGCCGTATTCATATAATTTAAGCGCTATGGCCATCACTTCATCCAATTGAACTTGCGACATATAGTTTTGTTCTACGATTTCAAGAGGCGATAAATCGAGATCATGCCCCGTTTCGGCTTTGGATGATGGCGTAATAAGAGGGTGAGGGAATCGATCACTTTCTTTCATCCCATCGGGCATGCTGGCACCACAAATCAATCGTTTGCCACTTTGATACTCTCTCCAGGCGTGCCCGCTAAGATACCCTCTTACAACCATCTCCACTTTGAAAGGAGTACAACGTATTCCAACCGATACATTGGGGTCGGGAGTATGCGTAAGCCAGGTAGGCACAATATGGGTTACGTCTTTTAAAAATTTTGCTGCAATTTGATTTAGTACCTGCCCTTTGTACGGAATGGCTCTTGCTAAAACATGGTCGAATGCTGAAATCCGGTCACTGGTTATCACCACCAGATGTTCTTCGCCAATTTCATATACATCTCGTACTTTTCCTCTGATGAATTTTTTTTGATTCGGGAAAAAATAGTTGGTTGACATTAAAGCTTCACGCATGATTGGAATGATTTAGATGGTTTAATTGTTATGCCTTGAGGGTATCTTTAATTCATGGAACCTAGATTTGCCTCTCCGTATTTGCGGCAAATATAGCAAGTTAATCAATTTAGATTTCTTTCTCTTGATCCAGGCTTAATTGATCATAGGCTAAAATAATATCTTTAACGAGTCGGTGTCGAACAACATCCGTCACATCAAGGTGCTGCACTTTGATGCCTTTGATGTCGCTGAGTATTTTGATGGCCGGCGCCAAGCCACTCATATTTCTTCTTGGTAAATCAATTTGGGTTAAATCTCCGGTGATGATAACCTTTGCATTGGGGCCCATACGAGTTAAAAACATTCGCAATTGCGGCTGTGTTGCATTTTGAGCTTCATCTAAAATAATAAATGCATTATCCAATGTCCGGCCTCTCATAAAGGCCATGGGAGCTACTTCTATGGTTCTGTTTTCAAGGTAAAGTTTTAGCTTGTCGGCGGCAATCATATCTTCAAGAGCGTCATAAAGCGGACGTAGATAGGGGTCGATTTTCTCTTTTAAATCACCCGGAAGGAAACCCAGATTCTCGCCGGCTTCAACGGCAGGTCGGGCTAAAATAATACGCTTTACCTCCTTGTTTCGTAAGGCACGAACCGCAAGAGCCACGGCAGTATAGGTTTTGCCTGTGCCGGCAGGGCCAATAGCGAAAACGATATCGTTTTTACTAACATGCGCTACTAATTTTCGTTGATTTGCCGTGCGAACTTTTATGATTTTTCCGGCTTGACCATACACCAAAATGTCTGCGTCAGTCTGCGTTATATCAGAATCAGAGCGTTCCAAAATTTCATTTACTTTGCCTTCGTTTAACGAGCCGTTATTTTGTAAAGAATTGATTAATTGGTTGATTTTCGTGTTCAATTGTTCAATTTCACTTACTTCACCCGTAACTTTTAATTCAGAGCCTCGTGCAATGATTTTTAGCTTCGGGAACTTATTCTGCAAATGCCGCAGGTTAATATTGTTGGTGCCCCAAAATGCGGCAGGCTCCATTTCATTCAATATTATGGTTTTCTCTATCAAAGTTTAATTTTATAAATTAGAAATAATAAAATATAATATATTTTTGCCACAAAGATAAAAGAGAAATGTTACTGTGATAATTTAACACTCACAGTTTATACACACAGTTTAAACAATGCGCCACAATATTACGATAACGACAGATGCTGGACGTGAATCCGTCTATGTTTCGGTGTTCAAAGGGATTTTGTATCGTGAATTCATGGATTTAGTGGTCACAGAAATAAATACGGATATCCATCTTAGGAATATCTCCCAAGCTGCTTTTTACCTGCAAAACAGTTATTCCTATTTCCCCAACGAAACACTTCATATTATTGATGTTGACAGTAGTTTTGTATTGCATAAACGTTTACTCTATACCCACTATCTGACACATCATTTTTTGGCTCTCGATAATGGGGTGCTTTCATTGGTTCTACCAGGAATAGAAACACCGATGTACGAGGTGAAATTGGATGCTATTTTAAAGGAAAGTCGCTATATGAAATTTGCTTTTGCAGCACAACATATCCTTAATAATACCCGAAGTGATGAATTGTTTGTCCCCATCTCCCGTTTTAAATCGTTTTTGCAACCACTGCCAAGTATCATTGGAAATCGTTTAATGGCGCAAATCTTAGCTAAAGATAAGTATGGGAATTGTATCACGAACCTGCATCAGGATGAATTTGTTCGCTATCAAAAAGGAAGAAAGGTACTCGTTCATCTTCCACATGGCGAAAAAATTGAAGGAATCAAAGAAAGTTATTATGCGGTACTAGAAGGGGAGTTCGTGTGTATTATTAACAGCATGGGCTTACTTGAGATTGCTATTAATAACGGTGATGCCGGCAGCTTATTGGGAATGCAGATTAAATCGCCCATTATTTTTGAATTTGTTTAAACGTAAAATTAATAAAAGGGATGTTTTCTGACATTCAAAACGAATCGTACCCATAGCCTTAATGCTATTATCGTCTCTCACATCCCACCCCAAAAAGTATGATAACACGAATCGTTAAAATGCATTTCAAATCATCGGAAATTGAAAATTTCCAGTTGCTATATCAAAGCGTAAAGCTGAAGATCAATTCTTATGATGGGTGTGAAGGGGTTACCTTGGTTCAGGATACGATGAATCCGGAAATATTTTTTACCCTTAGCCATTGGCAATCAACACAACATCTAGATCATTATCGTACTTCCGCTTTATTTGAGGATACTTGGGCAAAAACAAAAGTAATGTTTGCCGCAAAACCCATGGCTTGGAGCACCCAGGAGGCTTAAAATCAGGGCTGTAGAACTATTTCAATACCTGACTTACCAATTCAGCCGCTTCCTTCAACTGAATTGCCGATTGCACCTTTAAACCACTCTCATCAATCAGTTTTTTCGCTTCTGCTGCGTTGGTTCCCTGCAAACGTACGATGATAGGCACATGGATATTTCCAATATTTTTATACGCATCCACCACTCCTTGTGCTACACGGTCGCATCGAACAATACCACCAAAAATATTGATTAAAATAGCCTTTACATTGGGATCGGAAAGAATGATACGGAAGCCAGCTTCAACGGTGGTAGCATTCGCACTCCCTCCAACATCTAAGAAGTTTGCCGGTTCTCCTCCGCTAAGTTTTATAATATCCATCGTTGCCATGGCCAGCCCGGCCCCATTTACCATACACCCTACATTACCGTCGAGTTTAACATAGTTGAGGTTCGATTTTTTTGCCTCTACTTCTGTCGGGTCTTCTTCACTTTCATCACGCAATGCCATTAGGTCGGGATGACGCTCAATACCATTATCGTCGAAACTAAGCTTTGCATCTACGGCAATTATCTTATCATCACTGGTTTTAAACAATGGGTTTATTTCAATCATCTCGCAATCGTTGGCCACAAAAGCTTTGTATAAATTGCCAACAAACTTAACCATCTGCTTATTTGCCTCGCCGCTTAAACCCAAGTTAAAAGCAATCTTGCGGGCTTGAAATCCTTGCAAGCCAACACGGGGGTCAATATGTTCTTTAAATAATTTTTCCGGTGAATGATGTGCTACCTCCTCAATGTCCATTCCTCCCTCTGTTGTATATATTATTACATTGGTACCGGTGGCTCTATCGAGCAACATACTAAGATAAAATTCTTTAGTAGGGTTGGCACCAGGATAGTAAACATCCTGAGCAATCAACACTTTGTTTACCAATTTGCCCTTCTCCCCAGTTTGAATGGTTATTAGGTTGCCGCCTAAAATACCGGCTGCTTTTTGTTTTAGGTCGTCAAGGCTCTTAGCCACCATTACGCCCCTGAAATCGGTTCCTTCAATTTTTCCTTTACCTCGTCCACCGGCATGTATTTGTGCCTTTATTACAAAAAACTGCGTTCCCGTTTGGGTCTGTAACTGTGTTGCAGCGGCCACTGCCTCCTCTGTGGTGGAGGCAACAATACCTTCTTGCACTGCAACCCCGTACTTTTTTAGTACTTCTTTCGCTTGATATTCGTGAATATTCATGGATGAGAAAAAATAATGAATTAATAATTATAATTTCGCGCAAAAATAATGTTTGAAATGGGAATGCGAAGTAATTTTTTTCAAGCCGTAGTATATCATGCGTAAATTCATCGTTAAAATCACGCTCTTTAGTCTTTTTTTGGTTTTTGCCTTGTATGGTATAAACTTTTTTCTTCCCACATTTAACGTGGCGCCATTTTATTTAGTAAGTATCGTCTTTTTTATGTTGCTTACGATATTAATTTACTCGATGCTCACCAAAAGCTTGAAGCAAGAGTCAAAAAAATTTATTTACGCATTCTATTTCACTACCCTCATCAGGCTGTTCGGAAGCTTAATGATGCTGCTTATTTCACTGCTGGTAATGGGAAAAAACAGCCTGAGTGAGGCCATTGTTTTTATAATTTTATATTTTTTATATACAGGGTTTGAAATTGTTAATCTTTTTCCTAACTTGCGACCCGAAATAAAGGAAAATCAAAATAAGTAAAGTTCAATGTCAGCAAAGGTTTCATGTTTTTTTTACGTAAAAGTTTTCAGCCTTTTGGTGCTATTTGTGACGTTTTTTAATGTAAACGCCTATTCACAAGTAGAACAAAAAGCAGAAACCGACACTGCGGTTACAACAACTCAAGAACATACAGAGGGTTTTAATGCCGGGAAAATGATTATGGGCCATATTGGTGATGAACACGACTGGCACATCATCGGAGATTTTACCATACCACTTCCTTGTATTCTATACTCTAAAACAAAAGGTTTGGATGTATTCCTCTCGAGTAACTTTGAACCGCATCATGGCGAAGAACGGAAGTATAATGGATACGAAATGAAAGAGGGTAAGATTTCCTTATTGGATTATGAGACCAAAGAGGGCCTGCTTACCCTGGTAGATGTAAAAGTTTACGATTTTTCGATTACCAAAAATGTACTCTCGCTATTTGTATCAGCGGCTTTATTACTCTTCGTTTTTCTTACCGTTGCCAGGAGTTATAAAACACGCGAAGGCAAAGCTCCTAAAGGCCTGCAGTCGTGGTTAGAACCTTTAATTCTTTTTGTTCGGGATGACATTGCGAAGCCAACGCTTGGAACAAACTATAAGCGTTTTATGCCGTTACTACTTACCATTTTCTTTTTTATATTTTTTGGTAACCTTTTGGGTTTAATTCCCTTTTTTCCAGGCGGTGCAAATCTTACCGGTAATATTGCTATCCCATTCTTTTTAGCCATCGTAATTTTAATCGTCATTATTTTCATCGCCAACAAACATTATTGGGGACATATTGTGGCCATGCCGGGAGTTCCAAAATGGGTTCTTATTATATTGACGCCAATAGAAATTTTGGGGTTCGTATTACGCCCATTTGTGTTAATGATTCGTTTGTTTGCCAATATTACAGCAGGGCATATTATTGCTTTGGCTTTTTACAGTCTGATCTTTATTTTTGGAGCTAAAAGTGTGGCAGCAGGTTATGGCGTCTCCGTGGTATCGGTGTTGTTTACCGTATTTATGTTCTGTCTCGATTTGCTCGTTGCCTTTTTACAGGCTTTTGTTTTTACCTTGCTATCCTCAATCTATTTCAGTTCGGCTATAGAAGTGCCGGAACACCATTAGTTTAAACTCAATTTCAAACACAATTATAACATCAATTTTTAATTTTTTTTTATTATGACACTTTTCAATATCATTTTAGAAGCGGCTCCAGCGGCTTCATCAAGTGCAGGTTTCGCAGCCATCGGTGCAGGTATTTCTGCCATCGGTGCAGGTTTAGGCATTGGCCGGATCGGAGGAAGTGCACTAGAATCCATTGCACGTCAACCTGAAGTTTTAAGTGATATTCGTACGAATATGATTTTAGCTGCTGCGTTGGTAGAAGGTGCGGCCTTCTTTGCGATGGTAATTGCACTTTTGGTCGTATTAAAATAAGGACCTGTACTTTCCGATAACCATCGGAATAGTTTCAGTACCTTAATTACTTCTCAATACTAATTAATAATATCAAATGAATTTAATTACACCCGACCCAGGTTTATTGTTTTGGATGCTCATTACATTCGGAATCGTATTGTATATCCTAGGGAAATATGCGTGGAAGCCTATACTAAAGGCTCTTGGTGAAAGAGAAAACGCGATCACCGAGGCATTAGATCAGGCCGAAGAAGCAAAAAAGCAGATGGCAAGCATGCAGGCAGAAAACGAGAAGTTACTGGCTCAAGCTCGCTCCGAACGTGAAGCCATTTTACGTGAAGCGAAGGAAATGAAGGAAAGTATTATTGCGCAAGCAAAAACTTCCGCAGATAGTGAAGGTAAGAAAATGATTGCGCACGCTAAAGAAAATATTGAACGTGAGAAAACGGCAGCCATCAACGATTTAAAAAACCAAGTGGCATCCTATAGTATCGAAATTGCTGAACGCTTAGTGCGTAAGAAACTCGAATCGAATAAGGAACAGGAAGAATTGGTAAACAAGGCGATTCATGATTTTCATTTAAACTAATAGCGTAAGCGAAAAAGAAAATGTCAGAGATTAGAATATCCGTCCGTTACGCCTTATCATTATTCGATTTGGCTATCGAACAAAAAAACCTGGAACTGGTTCATGCCGACATGAAACTGTTTGTGAAAACGTGCAACGAAAATCATTCTCTCATTTCAATTCTTAAAAGCCCAATTATCGATGGCGATAAGAAAACAGGCGTGTTGGAAGGCATTTTTTTGCCCTATTTCAATAAACTTAGCCTGGTGTTTATTCGTACCATTATTAAAAAACGGAGGGAGAAATATTTGGTTGCTATAGCTACCGAGTTTTTGGAGTTGTTTAAGGCTCATAATAATATCGTTACGGCATCGGTTACTACTGCTACCGCCATTAATGAGGAGGTGAAGCAACAAATAAAGAGCAATTTGCAAAGCCAAACAGGCAAAACGATTGAGTTAGAATGCAAGGTTGACGCCAAGCTTATCGGAGGGATAAAAATACAAGTAGGCGACAAACTGTTCGATGACAGCATTGCCAGGCAGTTAAATAACTTAAAACTGCATTTATTAGATTAATATTTTTTAAAATTATAATTCACAAAATACAATGGCTGACGTAAGACCAGATGAAGTATCGGCGATAATTCGCCAACAGTTATCGAACTTCAAATCAGAAGCTGAATTGGAAGAAACCGGAACCGTGCTACAAGTGGGTGATGGTATTGCCCGTATTTATGGCCTAACGCAGGTTCAAAGCGGGGAGCTCATCGAATTCGGCAATAAAATTAAAGGTATCGTATTAAACTTGGAAGAGGATAATATCGGTGCTGTATTATTGGGTTCAAGCCAAGGTGTGAAAGAGGGTGATACGGTAACACGTACGCGTCGAATTGCATCCATTAACGTGAGCGAGAAAATGCTGGGTCGAGTAATCGATACCCTTGGAAACCCTATCGATGGTAAAGGTGCTATTGAAGGACCGTTTTATGAAATGCCTCTGGAACGTAAAGCGCCAGGTGTTATTTTTCGTGAGCCGGTAAAAGAACCATTGCAAACGGGTATCAAAGCAATTGATGCGATGATTCCTATTGGCCGAGGACAGCGAGAGCTGATCATTGGCGACCGTCAAACAGGTAAAACGGCCGTTGCTATTGATACCATCATCAATCAAAGGGAATTTTATGATGCCGGTCAACCGGTATTTTGTATCTATGTGGCTATCGGACAAAAAGCTTCTACGGTAGCTCAGGTGGTGAAAGCATTAGAAGAAAAAGGTGCCATGCCTTATACGGTAGTGGTATCATCGGCAGCCTCTTCTCCTGCTCCGATGCAATTTTTTGCACCCTTTGCAGGAGCCGCTATTGGCGAGTTCTTCCGCGATTCGGGCAGAGCTGCCTTGATTGTTTACGATGATTTATCGAAACAAGCAGTGGCTTATCGTGAAGTATCCTTATTGTTAAAACGTCCTCCAGGACGAGAAGCTTACCCTGGGGATGTATTCTATCTGCACTCTCGACTTCTAGAGCGTGCGGCTAAAGTAAATTCGAATGATAGTATCGCCCAAAAAATGAACGACCTTCCCGATTCGATGAAAGGAATGGTTAAAGGCGGAGGTTCATTAACGGCATTACCCATCATCGAAACACAGGCTGGCGACGTTTCGGCATACATTCCTACCAACGTAATTTCGATCACCGACGGACAAATATTTTTAGAGTCGAACTTGTTTAACGCAGGGGTTCGTCCTGCCATCAACGTGGGAATATCCGTTTCACGTGTGGGTGGAAATGCGCAAATAAAATCGATGAAAAAAGTAGCCGGTACGTTGAAATTAGATCAGGCACAATTTCGTGAATTAGAGGCGTTTTCTAAATTTGGATCTGACCTCGATGCCGCAACAAAAGCTGTGTTGAGCAAAGGTATTCGTAATGTGGAGATATTAAAACAAGGCCAATACAGTCCGGTTCCGGTGGAAAAACAAGTAGCCATAATTTATCTTGGAACCAAAGGATTGATGAATGATATTCCGGTGAATAAAGTTCGCGAATTTGAGGCTGCGTTTCTGCAATTACTAGAGTTGAAGCATAAAGAAGTGTTGGCTGATCTGAAAAAAGGAAACTATAACGATGAGATCACCAATAAATTAGAAGCCGTTGCTAAAGAAATAATGCCGAGTTTTA
Source organism: Bacteroidota bacterium (assembly GCA_947507965.1). GTDB lineage: Bacteria > Bacteroidota > Bacteroidia > UKL13-3 > UKL13-3 > CAINMV01. The sequence goes on along the minus strand of CANNQU010000011.1, from coordinate 8,988 downwards.
AGAATTAGTGCACCATTGCTATGGGCTCATGAGCCCATGTCAATTTTCAATTTTCAATTTTTAATTCGAGTTAAAAAGTGGCCAATTTAAAAGAAGTAAGAGTACGGATCGCGAGCACCAGCAGCACGCAGCAAATTACCAAGGCGATGAAATTGGTAAGTGCTACCAAGTTGCGTAAAGCTCAGGGTGAAATCATCCAAATGCGTCCGTATGCTAAAAAAATAAAAGCTATTTTAGGGAGCTTGGGAGGAAATGTGAGCAGCGACGTACTTACTCCTTTTATTGAGAAACGGGCGGTGAATAAGGTAACTTTTGTAGTGGTTACCAGCGACCGTGGATTATGCGGCGGATTTAATGCCAATGTAGCGAAACTAACCGTCAGCCTTCTGAAGGAGAAATATCAAGCGCAGGTGGATGCCGGCAAAGTAAATTTTATTTGTTTCGGTAAAAAAGGGTTCGAGTTTTTCTCGAAGTCTAAATACAATACCAGTGCCGATGCCGTCATCCTTTTCCAGAAACTTAGTGCCGAAAGCACCTTCGAAATTGGGGCCGATATTATTAAAAGCTTTCTGAAAAAAGAAACAGATGAAGTGGTTATTGTGTACAACCAATTTAAGAATGCGGCAACCCAAATATTAACCGCTGAAACGATGTTGCCTGTTGATGTAAAAGAAATCCAGGCTCATAATACTGAAGCCACAAAGGGCGTAGGTAGTAAAAAAGATTATATTTTCGAACCGGATATGAATGGTATTCTTACCACGCTAATACCGATGACGTTAAAAACGCAATTATACAAATCGGTATTAGATAGCCAAGCGGCCGAACATGGTGCACGAATGGTGGCCATGGATAAGGCAACGGATAATGCCGGCGAATTGCTTAAATCTTTACGACTTCAATACAATCAGGCTAGGCAAGCGGCCATAACCAGAGAAATAAGCGAAATAGTAGGTGGCGCAGCCGCACTAGCGTAATAACGTAGGCACTTCTGTGGGTTGGCCTACATTTTTTTCGAACGCTTTTGTACACGTTATCTCACCGAAAAATTCTTTTGCCTATTCATTATAGCCATGTGTTCGTATTGCAGTTATTGTATTTATCGTACGATTCTCAATTTGATTTTTATTTATACTTTTCATAGTGTATCCTTGTATTCTTCTTTTATTGGTTGCCATTGAAACATCTCCAAAACATCAACAAGTATTTTCTAAAGTATAAATGGCTCGTGCTTTGGGGGATCGTTTTTATTTTTCTCTCTAATTATTTTTCGGTTTATCCGGCCCAAGCGTTGCGTGAAGCAATAGATGCCGTGACGAATTATGTAAAATACAAGGAAACAGGGGATACGATATACAGGCAAGTGCTTTGGTTCTCAGTTGCCATTATTGGTTTTTCTTTTCTTCGCGGCATATTCATGTTTTTTATGCGACAAACCCTTATTGTAATGTCGCGCCGAATAGAGAATGATATGAAAAATGAGATCTTTGATCACTATCAAAAACTATCCAGTTCTTTCTACAAAAATAACAATACGGGCGATTTAATGAATCGTATCAGTGAAGATGTTAGCCGCGTGCGCATGTACACAGGGCCTGCTGTAATGTATGCATTGAATACACTCTTTACCTTTATCCTTGTAATAGGTGCCATGTTTAAGGTAAATGCTACATTAACCTGGTATGTGATTGTTCCATTACCCTTACTTTCTATATTAATGTATTTTGTGAATGATATTATTAATAAAAAGAGTGAAGCCATACAAGAACAGTTGTCTTCTCTTACCTCCTTTGTGCAGGAAAGTATTTCGGGCATTCGTTTGGTAAAAGCATTTGCACGTGAAGATATCATGCGTTCAAAAATGCAGGAGCAAATTACCGATTACCGAACGAAACAACTTTCTTTAGCAAAAACCGATGCATTATATTTTCCTGTTAATTTATTGCTAATTGGCTTAAGTACCCTCATCACCATCTACATTGGAGGGTTACAATTTATTAGTGGCAAAGGCACGTTGGGTAATATCGCGGAGTTTGTGTTTTATGTAAACATGCTTACTTGGCCGGTGAGTTCATTGGGTTGGGTTACGGCCATTGTACAGCGGGCTGCGGCTTCCCAGAAACGAATCAATGAGTTTTTAGATACGCCCCCTGAAATAAAGTCGGGAGCTATTGAAAAGTTTGAATTTAAAGAAGAAATTGTACTCGACCATGTTTCTTTCAAGTATCCTGATAGTGCCGTTTTTGCACTAAAAAATATTCATTTAAAATTACAGAAAGGAAAGGTCGTTGGTGTCACAGGGGCTACCGGAAGTGGAAAAACTTCATTGGCTCAGTTACTCCTTCGAATAAATAATTCAACGTCCGGAACGATTACTGCCGACCATACCCCTATTGAAAAATTTAATCTGCAAGCCTATCGAAAGCAATTTGGCTATGTGCCACAAGATGTGTTTCTATTTAGTGAATCGATTAGAAATAATATTGCTTTTTCCGATGAGCAAAGGGTGGACGAAGACGCCATCATTGCAAGTTCAAAGAAGGCGGTAGTTTATGAAAATATTATGTCTTTCGAGTCGCAGTTTGAAACGCTCATCGGAGAGCGGGGCATCACCCTTTCTGGCGGGCAAAAACAACGAATTAGTATCGCTCGGGCTTTGGCAAAGAATCCTTCCATTTTAATTTTCGATGATTGCGTAAGTGCCGTGGATGCCGCGACGGAAAAAGAAATATGGTTCGAATTAAAGAACGTAATTAACATGAAGACGGCATTAATTATTAGTCATCGAATAGCTTCGATTCAATGGGCCGATGAGATCATCGTTTTGCAGCAAGGAGCAATCGTCGAACGCGGTACACATGAGCAATTAATAGCTGCAAATGGCTACTATTTCGATATTTATCGGATGCAGCAGGAGGAGGAGAAGGAATTGGCGGTGGTTTAAATCGGGGCTCTATGGACTCCTTTTTTAAAAATAAAAAGTGGGCACGTCGTAGGGATCTATCGTTGGGCGATATCACAAAATAATAGTAATTTTATAATTAAATTTTGTAATCTAATTTTCAATATGCTATATTAGCAACCTAAACATTTTAATTTTAACCCCAAAGGTACCCAATAATGGAAAACGAATTCAACAAACAAGACCGAGAAGCGGTGTTCTCGAAACGTGTAAGAGCCGGTAAACGTACTTATTTTTTTGATGTGAGAACAACCCGAGCAAATGATTATTATTTGACGATAACAGAGAGTACAAAGCGACCGGGAGAGGAACGTTTTGTGAAGCACAAGATATTTCTTTATAAGGAAGACTTTAAAAAGTTTATGGATGGAATTAACGAGTCGACAGACTATATTAAAGAACAACTTCCTGACTATGATTTCGATAACCCTCCACAACGGGAGTATGTAGATTATGGAAATAATACAGAAAACCATTCGGCTAATCACCTGAATACCGGGAGCCAGGATGCTATTACACCAAACAATACAGAGGTTTCCGATAACCCCGACAACGCCATAATTTAAGCTGGAATTTCCAGAATAGGAAGTAAAGAAAGCCGGCTCTTCAGCTGGCTTTTTTTAATGCATTTTATAACCGCCTATCGATCATCAATTAAAATTATTATATTGCAATGCATCTCCGTGGTTATTTTTAATACGTTATGAGTAAACGATATACATTTCTAATTCTTGCACTGGTCTTCTCGGTTTATTCTTGTAATCGAAAACGGCAGCTCCCTGATTTTACGACCGATGTTTTGGTGCCTTTAGCAAGTACCTCTATTGGCTTTGAGAAGCTTATTGCCGATAGTTCTGCAAAAGTTAATAATGATAAAAGTATTGATATTGTTTATCGTTATCCCTTTTATAATTATTCGTTAAGAGAAATATTAATTATTCCAGATACCTCTGTTACCATTACCTCTAAATTGGGCACTTCCAAACTTTCCAATAATTTCATTCAACAAAAAATGACCTTAGGTCAGATTGCGAAAAATTTAGGAACAACAGGGCAGCTCATTGTTTTGTTGAATGGGCAAACCACCGTTATTCCTGCAATTCCGGCAAGTACTTCCAATCAGGTTACGGATATTGATGCGAATAGTTTCTTTAGGGAAGCCGACCTCACGAATGGGTTTCTAGATTTGACTATTTTTAATGATTTGCCGATACCCGTCTCGGATTTGGATTTTAATGTCAAAAATAAAATCGACGGGCAAACGATATTTAAGGATACCTTTTCCTTGATTCCGGCTGGAGCCTCGGTAACACGTACCTACAATTTAGCAGGCAAGCACCTGGAAGGCAGCATGGTTGGCACCTTGGTCACCATTGGCTCTCCCGGAAGTGGCGGACTTCCTGTACTCATCGACACCTCCAAGGCTTTAATCCTTCAGCTGAAAGTGAGAGATCTCACCGCAAGCCACGCAATAGCCCAATTTCCTAAACAGGATTTGATCATTGTCGATGATACCGTGGTATATGATCTAGGTAAAGCACAACTTAAATCGATGTTGATTCGAAGTGGTAAAGTGAAGATGCAGATGTATAGTACGTTGCAGGATACCCTGTTTATCGATTATAAAATACCAAGTGCACTTAAAAATAATGATACGGTCCATATCTTTTTAAAGGTTCCTCCTGCCGTGCCTGGAAGCGTGCAAAATGTTACTCGAGAAGTTGATTTAGCCGGATATACCATTGACCTTCGTGGCAGAAGTGGAACGTCGTATAATACGTTTTGGAACATCTTCAAAGCGAGTATCGACAGCACGGGCAAACTAATGCCACTTTCAACGACCGATAGTGTTTGGATTCGATATGGCCTCTACAGTATTATCCCTCAATTTGCTGAAGGTTATCTTGGTCAGGATACCATTGAAATTGGCCCAACCAAGTCAACCATTGAGGCCTTTTCGAAAATCATCAGTGGTTCACTTGATTTAAAAGATATTAAAATTGATATTAACATCGAAAATGGTATTGGAGCCGATGCAACCCTTGATTTCGATTATTTTACCTCCAAAAACACAAGGAACGGAACGACCGTGGCTTTAAACGCACCCGCCTTAAACAGTCCTTTTAGCGTGGCTCGTGCTACTCGAATGGGTTATAGCACAATACCCAAGAGTAGTACGCTATCGTTAACCACCACCAACTCCAACGTAAAGCCGTTTATTGAGAATCTCCCCGACGAAGTAAACTATAAATTTACTGCAAAAATAAACCCTTACGGAAATCAAAGTTACACCGACTTTGTTGATTACGATAGTAAGTTAATTGCAAATTTAGATGTACAGATGCCATTCGCTTTTAAAGCCAACCAGCTTACACTATTAGACACTACAGCCTTTTCCATAGGTAATACGCAAAACACGTCGAGTATAGATAGAGGGAAACTGAATTTTATTTTTGAGAATAATTACCCCATTACACTTAACGTGAAACTATATTTTGTAAATAGCCAGAGCCAAATTATCGATTCCGTATTCGAAGGCGCTGGAGCTTTAATTACGGGCGGCACATTAGACGTAACAACCCTTCGCACCACGGCGGCGTCTAAATCGATACTCTCCGTGATTATCGATGAGGCTCGTTACGAAAGATTGAAACAGGCGAACCGTCTTATCGTAAAGGCGGCACTCAATACAACGAGCAGCAGTCATCTTAAAATTTACAGCGATTACCAATTGAAATTAAAATTAACAGGAGAATTTACTTATCATGCGGGCAAACGTTAAACTATCTCTCTTGTTTTTTATTGCGATTAGCAATTACGTTACTGCTCAAAAAAACAGTGACGATTCTGTGGCATACCATGCACCGGCTGCGGTTGTAAAAAGCAAACTGAATTTACCCATGGCCGGCTGTTTATTCGATTGGCAAACCAATTCCACTGCATTTACCAATAGCTTTTTATTGGATGTAAGAAGAGATTTAGTGCTGACACGTGAATCGGTGGATAATTCAGCAAAGAAATTGAAGAATACGAATTATTTCGTAAATTATGCCGAAGGCGGCATTTACTATGTTTTTCCTTTAAAAAAGGACTCGAACCTTGGGATTGTTATTGAGTCGTCAGCCGCCACATTTCAGGATGCATCATTCCATAAAAACACCTATAATTTAGTTCTTTATGGTAATGCTCGTTATAGAAATGAGAAACTAGATTTCAGTGGCCTCTTTTATCGAAATATTGAATATCAAAAAATCGGAGTAGGCATTCGTAACTATTTCCAAGCCAAAACTCAATGTATTACCGCTACCATTGATTTTATTTTAGGCGATTATGCAAATCAATTTAAAATTGAAAGAGGAAGTATTTTCACCGAACAGAATGGCGAATTCCTCGACATCGACTTGCGTTACGAACGACACACCTCCTCTCTGGGTGCAGGAATTAATAATCCAAAAGGATATGGGGCAGCACTCAATATTAACTGGATCAAATTATTCGCGAAGGCGAAAACAACACTCTGTGTTGAAATTCGAAATATGGGATTGGTTCATTACGGCGCTACTACCGGGATTCAAACGGTTGATACAGCCATTCATTTTACCGGTATTGACTTAGGCGCATTTTCTTCTGTTTCTTCCTTTAGTTCGGCTGGATTAAAGGATTCTATTCTTAATAAATTCAACCTGGAATCAAGAGAGGAGGCGTTTAATTTTACGCTGCCATCTCTTTTAGGTATAAGGGTTGAACACGTTTTATCGCCTCGATCAATAATTCAATTTCAAACCAACGCCTATCTTTATAATGCGTTGCCAATGCTTAAGGTGGGGTATCTCTATTTGCTTAATAAGAATTTATATCTAGGCACGGGCACGAGGATAGGAGGGTATTCGAAATTTGATCTGGACTTGATGGCCCGGTACCGTAACAAAAAGATGTATTTTGAGTTCTCATTAAAAAGCATCGAGGGCTTATTAAACCCTAAGCAGGGCTCTGGCTTAGGGGCGTTTCTTGATTGGAGCTTTTATCTCAAATAAATTTATTGGTGTGCCTTTGGCGTTACCCGTTTCTAGGTATTCTTAAAATTTAACTCCGATGGTGGCCGTGAAATTGGTGGCAACACTTTGCGTTTCTGAAGTGTAGTATTGAGCTAATCCATTAGGGTTTAAGGTATATGGTGCGTAGTATGTAGTAGCATAATTCTTAACCAAGGCGAGGTCGAGAAAATAATTGCCATTACGTATTCCAAAACCACAGGAAATAAATGGAATGGCAGTTTTAAATTTCGGAGGCCCGGAAATCGTTGAATTATACGGCGAACCGGTAAAGCCGATACCGGCTCTAACAGCATATACTTCTCCAAAGGTGTACTCCGTGCCGATACGTATATTATTGGCCGCTTTATATTGGCTCCTTACGTTGTTATTTATACCCAAAGTAAACGTATCAACGGTTGTTATTCTTTCAGTTCCTGCATTGAGTTTGCCTTCTCTATAGTCAATATGTTCAAAATCGGCGCTGATGAACCCTTTTTTACTATACAAAAAGGCAGCACTTGCGGCTATCTTTCCCGGAATAGTTATCGAATAATCATACGTTCCATCCGGACTGTTTTTGGTGTTGTTGATGTTGTTGATGGTTCCACTCAACGTGCTGTTATAATTGTCGGTTAAGTATATTTTTGAAGGGGTATGAAAAGCCAAGCCAATGCGAAGATATTTTGTTGGCAAAGCAATAATCCCAATTTTAGCCCCCAAACCTAATCCACTGGTATTTAAATTATTCTGATACGAAAGCTTTTGATAACCGGCAACTGAATTGTTTAATACATCTTCAAGAAAAGTGTTTGACTCAGAGAATTTCACTTTGTAAAAGTTTAGCGACCCCCCGAAATAAACCTTATCATCATAGTTGCCACTGATGGCTAAGCTGATATCATTCATGCCTCCGTCTTGTTCAATACTTACCCGTTGGCGAACACTAAAGCTGCTATCGTTGGTGAAATCACTAAAATATTGATTTCCTGAAGTTGCTTCGTTATTAATTAGGTATTGGTACCAAGCCAAATAGGCTCCAGAGGTAGAGCCTAGGTCGCCCGTATCGGTTCCATTGGCACTTTGTTCAAAATGTTGAACGATACTGCTTTTGGTATTAATACCTTCGAAATAAATCGATTTATTGAAGTTGGCAATTCGATTTACCCCAAAACCTACGTTCACATAACGCCAGCCACTGCTATTCTCGGTGGGTATGGCAATGGCCAGCCCAAAATTATTGATGTTCAAATTGAACTTACTATCGGTTTTTGTGTTGTTGATATAGAAGGAATTTGTTTTTACATTAAATAGATTGGCCGTCATTCCGATCTCTGAATTTCGGTATCTAGCCAAGCCAGCAGGATTGGTTACGATACTGCTATAGTCGGCGCCCAAGGCACCAAAGGCATTGCCACAAGCCATGCTTCGGGCACTACCGATTACATTGGTATAAGAGTAGCGTAATATGTCTTGCTCATTTTGTGCCTGTGTACCCATCGCTAAGAGCAGTATGGCTAGGGTTGAAAGAATATTTAAATTTCGCATATAGACGTAGTATGAATTCAATTTATAAATTTAGCGTGGGTTTCTACCACTGCGTTCCGTGTTTGTTTTGCCACTATTTTCACTGCTCTTGTTTTTCGATTCCGACCGGGGTGCAGTAACGGTTTGCTGACGAGGAGCTGCATAGGTAGGTGTTTCATTTCGAGGCTGAGATGGTCGAGGTGCTTCACTCTTTGGTGCTTCGTAACGCGGCTGCGATGGTTTTGCAGGAGCTTCATAGCTGCGGGTTTCATAGCGAGGTGTTGCTTGTGGCGATTCTCCACGATAAGCCTCTCCTCGAGGTTTCGAGTTTCGTGGTGATTCGTTTCGAGGTGCTGTATTGCTTGGTGTTTCGTTACGTGGCGTTGTATTTCGTGGCGTGTTGTTTGGTGCTTCGTTACGCGGTGTGCTCGAAGGTTGCTCTTCCCTTGGTGTTTCATTACGTGGGGT
>CANNQU010000010.1 GCA_947507965.1 Bacteroidota bacterium | reverse complement strand
GTCGGTATTATCTCCTCCCGACTTACGCTGGAAGGCCCGTTAAAGAAAAACAAATCGTCCTTCTTGTTTTCTGCACGCCGCACGTATATCGACATCTTAATACAGCCCTTTTTGCCCAGCGACTCCAAGGGTGGGTATTATTTTTATGACATGAATGCGAAACTAAATTATACGTTGAGTGATAAGGATCGACTATTTTTAAGTGGGTATTTTGGGAAAGATATTTTCTATGCAAAATTTATTTCATCCTCTACTTCAAGCACGAATGCGAGTATTTCCTGGGGCAACAAAACCTCTACGCTGCGATGGAATCATATCTTCGGGCCTAAAGTATTTAGTAACCTTTCGGCCATCTACAGTCTCTATAATTTTGATGTCATGGCTACCGATAAGAATGGAACCGATCAATTCACACTGAAGTTATTATCGGGCATTAACGACCTTACCATAAAGTATGATTTTGAAATCATACCCAATCCACGACACCATATACGTGCTGGTTTGCTTAGCACCTACCATGTATTCACACCACAGGCGGTAACCGTTAAAGAAGCAAATTTCAATCTTCAAAATATAAAAAAGTTTTATGCCACAGAGAGTGCGCTTTACATCGAAGATGATTATGAATTAAATACAAAAATCAAGATGAATGCTGGGCTTCGCGTTTCGAATTATTTGATAGGGGAAGCAGCCTTCATAAAGCCTGAACCTCGCTTTAATTTCAGATATCTGATCAAGGAAGATCTGTCGTTTAAGTTCGGATACAGCATCATGAATCAATATCTGCACTTATTGTCGAACACGGGCGCAGGGCTGCCTACCGACCTTTGGGTGCCCTCTACCGAACGGGTTCGGCCACAAACCTCACAGCAAGTGGCGGGAGGCTTTTTTAAAGATATAGAATATAAAAAGGAAGACTATGCCATTTCTGTAGAAGGGTATTATAAATTATCCAAAAATGTAATCGCATACAAAGAAGGAGCAAGTTTTATTGATGTACTCGACGACCCTTTTAGTAGCCCTTCCGGTGGACAGAAAACATGGGAAAATCAAGTTACCTCAGGCAATGCCACCAGCTATGGTGCAGAGCTTTTTATACAGAAGAAAGAAGGTAAATTTACAGGATGGATAGGGTACACCTTATCGTGGACCAACCTGCAGTTTGACTCTTTAAATAATGGCCATAAATTTTGGGCGAGGTACGACCGACGTCATGATTTATCATTGGTAGGAATTTATAAAATTAATCCTCATATCACCGTAAGTGCGGTATGGGTTTATGGTACAGGTAATGCCATTACCCTGCCTGTAGGCACTCAAATAGCGATACCACAACAAGATCCATATCTTAATAAGTTTTACGGACGAAGCACCTTATCGAATTATACCATCGATCAATATGGTGGTAGAAACGAGTTCAGGATGGCGCCCTACCATCGCCTAGACATCAGCCTACAGTTTCACAAAAAACTAAGGTACTGGGATCAAACATGGGAGGTGAGCGTGTACAATCTGTATAATCGGGCTAACCCCTATTTTTATTATGTAGGTGAGAGCAAAAAGGATCCTTCTAAAACGGTATTAAAGCAAGTTTCTATTTTTCCGGTATTGCCATCGGTAACCTATTCTTTTAAATTTTAGTGAGAGATAAAATGAACAACATCATTAAATTACTTGGCTCGTTTTACATCATCATAAGCATGAGTTGTACGAAGGATGCAGAAATTGCTTTGCCCGAATATAAGCCCACTCTTGTTATTCATAGTTATATAAGCCCGATGGATTCGCAAGTTGTGGTGTATGTAAATTTAAGTAAGTCGGCCTATAATAGTAACTCTTATTCAATGAATAATGTGAAAGACGCAACGGTGAAAATTTCTGATGGAATAATAACTAAAACGCTCAACTATTCTCCTTCTTTCTTTTCTGATGAAATCTCGTATTATTATATCGACACCGTGCAATTTAAAATTAAAGCGGGCAATACCTACACGTTACACGTAACAACGCCTGATGGAAAAGAAGCCTCAGCTTCTACCTCCATACCCTTTGTTGTTGCTATTAAAAGTGCTGATTATAAATTAGTATCTTCCATGTATGGCGACTCTATTTATAACCTGAATTTTACTTTTCAGGATCCTTCAGGGCAAGACAATTATTTTAAATTTGGTGCTTATGTACTCGTTCACGACACGGTTCTGGATCGTTTAATTAGTTGGTCGGGAAATGAAAATATGGCTACCTATTTTGAGCGCGACGGCAACTTGATTTCAGAAACGATGGATGTTTATCGCTCCTTCGAATTTTTAAATCCAACAGAGATTCGTTTTATTGATTTCCGATTGATGCATGTAACAAGAGAGTTCTATCTCTACCATCAAAGCATCCAGAATTATGGTGGTGGCCCATTTACAGAGCCTAATGTGGCCTTTACCAATATCACAGGTGGCGTTGGGGTGTTTGCCGGTTTTAATTACCAACAGCGCATGCTTCGATAATTTTTATTGTTTGAATTCTGCCATCTCATCCTAAAGCCAAAATTTGGCAATTTGTGATTCGTTGTAATCCATTATTTGTTTGGCTTATGAAGCCATCTACTCTTTGTACGTTCTCGGCACCGTAGGATCGGTAATGATGATATAGTCGCCAAGCGTTTTAAATTGACTCCAGTCGATGGTAGGAAAAGAGTCGTCAGAGCCGGTTGAAATGACGAGTGGTTTGATTTTTGAATTATACTTTTTCAGTTGCGTTACCACCGCAAACCCTTCATCACTATGAAAGCGACCGTTGACCTGCATTATTTTTTTTGATTTGTTTTGCTTTTTATATTCTACAATAGAGTAGGCCATGGTAGCATCCCATAAGGATTGTGCCATGATTAAGTTAAAGCCACCCATGCTCATTACAGGGGCTATTGTTTTGGCTGTATCTGAGGCTGCAACGGGCGCATGTCCCGACATCTCCCATAGTTTCTCGTAATAGTTGCCGGTGGCTGTGTCGTAGGGTAAGGGTGCAAAAAACCTTTTCGATTCCTTTGGCAATTCCATTAAGGCCGGTTGTCCTCTACGACCAGCCAAATTAGTATATCGACTTGGAGCGTTGGCGCAAACCACATCCAATTTATTGGTTTTTGCAAATTCTATCATCGGTTTGTAATCGCGATAGTTGCCCCAAATACGGGCATCTTTATTGAAATTTTTTTCTCGAATATAGCCTTTCAGGTATTCATTCATCACAGGTTGTACATCGCGTTCAAACATTTCCATGGAGAGGCAAAGATTCGAGTTGAATTTTTGAAAGAGCATTTCAAAAATGGTTTTCTCCAAATAATGACCTACCGAATCGTTATGCTCTTCGCCAAAGAAAAGCACGTCATGATGGCTCATGTCGTCAATGATTTCATTTAACGATACTTCCTTTCCTAAAGATACAGAATAAATTTTATAGTTTTTCTCGGAGAGTTGTCCAACCGTTGTTAGCCAAAGAAGGGAGATGATAAGGAGAATGGAGCAACGTAGATTGAGCATAATAGGCGACCTTTTAGGGGAGATAATAGGATGATGAAATGGTTATTTTATTTTGATAAAAACGTGTTTAATTTTATTCTTCCCTGACTCCCTCTCATCAATTGCGAATTTATTTAAGCTTTTAATGAGTGGAAGCATTTTTTGAAAGCCGTAATTACGTGGGTCGAAGTCGGGTTTCTTCTTCAAAATGAGGTTGCCCAAATCGCCCAGATAGGCCCAGCCATTTTCGTCGGCCACATCCGAAATATTTGCATTGAGGAGTTTAATTAATTCCTGATCAATTTTATTGATAGAAGCAGCCGTGGTTTTTTCTACTTTGCTTTTATGGTTTTCTCTCACGGTCTTCTCTTCTGTTTTCAATATCTCAATATAAATGAATTTGTCGCATGCGGTAATAAAGGGTAATAGCGTCTTCTTCTCACCAATACCAATTACTTTCATTCCTGCTTCACGAAGCCGGGTTGCCAGTCGAGTGAAATCACTATCGCTGGATACGATACAGAATCCATCTACCTTTCCGGTATATAAAATATCCATCGCGTCGATGATAAGGGCGCTATCACTTGAGTTTTTACCTGAAGAATAGCTGTATTGTTGAATCGGGGTGATGGCATTTTCAAGCAACACATTTTTCCAGCCGGATACCGTTGGCTTGGTCCAGTCGGCATAAATTCTTTTAAAGGTAGGGGTGCCGTATTTTGCTATCTCTTCAAACATTTGCTTCACGTTTCCGTAAGGTACATTGTCAGCGTCAATAAGTACAGCAAGTCGTAAGTCGTGTATCATTTCCATTATTTTACAAAGCTACGCTTAATTCCTTTAGCTCAAATCATTCATCTCATTTGACGTGAAAACGAGGCGCTTGTAATTAGGGCAAAATAAAGTGCCACAACAACCGTGGCAATACCCGTGACGATAAAGGTTGTTTCCGGCCCCCATTGGAACCATATTAATCCGGCCATGGTGCTGGCCATTAGGGTGCAGATGCTCTGAAATCCGGCGTAGGTTCCGATGGCCGTAGCGGTATCTTTTTTCTCGGTTATATTACTAATCCATGCTTTTGAAATTCCTTCGGTAGCGGCGGCATATATTCCATAAAGTAGAAATAGAAAAAAGAAAATAGTAGTATTGGTATTATAGGCAATGCCAAAATAAACAGCTGCAAAGAGGAGAAGGCCAAAAATGAAGACATTTTTCAGGCCTATCTTATCGGCCAAAATGCCCAATGGGAAAGCGAATACGGCATAAACCAAATTATAGAAAATATAAATCGCAAGAACAAGGGTATCACTAAGCCCCGATTGTTTGGCTTGGAGTAGCAGAAATATATCCGAGCTATTAAAGAGTGTAAAAGCCAATAAGCCAATAACCACCTTGCGATACCTCAATGGACTATCTTTCCAATAGTGTATAAATGATAAAAATGAAATGGGCTTCTTTTCTATGCTTTTAATGGCATTTTTCTCTTTTAAGAAGAAGGAAGCAAATAAGGCCAAAAGACCAGGAATAAAGGCTAGTAGAAATAATACGTTATAGTTTTCGGGATAATAGTATAGATAAAGTAAAGCGATGGAAGGGCCAAGAACAGCACCGAAGGTATCCATGGAACGATGAAATCCAAAAACCTTTCCTTTCGTTTCTGGTGTTGCTTCATCAGAAAGAAGTGCATCACGTGCACCGGTACGTATTCCTTTGCCCAAACGGTCGATGGTTCGGGCAAAGAAAATCCATAATGGGTAAGCGAAAACAACCATCAATGGTTTTGAAATGGCACTTAAGCCATAGCCTAATTGTACAAATGGAACACGACGTGCGCTGCTGTCGGAAAGTTTTCCAAAATATCCCTTACTGAGCCCGGCGATGGCTTCTGCGAAGCCTTCCAATACCCCAATGAGAAGGATGGAAAACCCGATGCTTTTTAAATAAATGGGCATAATCGGGTAAAGCATCTCACTTGCGGTATCGGTAAACAAGCTCACCATCGATAAGGTCAAAACGGTTTTGGTAATGTGCTTCAAGTTAATGGCGTATTAGATTCGGAACGTTCCATCGTGCATTGCATCGTGTAATGTAAGACCTTAGCTTCACCATGGAATATTTTTCGAAGCTTCTTATCAATCATCTCAATAGATTTTAAAAACGGGTTAATCGACTAAACTTTTTGAGTCGCCATAAGTTTAAACGGATAAAAGAACAAAGCTTATACCTCTTTATTTCCAATACTTCGATACCAACCAATAATGGCACCAAGCACGGAGGTCATGATAAGCGTTGCCGCAACATCTAAAATCAATGGATTGATGGATGAAAAGTACGTGGTTTTCGAATAAATATTTAAATCTTTAGTTAACGAGATGAGCAAGCCAAGCAAGGCTCCTTTTTGCATGCCGCCATAGAGGGTATCGGTGCTGGTCCAGCCAAGAATAAGGGCGAATAAATAACCCCATCCTAGGCAACTAAGTATAAGGGCCCACCACTTAAAGTCGGCCATGGGTACCGAATTTCTTGGGCTCGTGTTACCCGTCATATATCCATCCAGTAAAACGCCGTAAATTAAATAACCGAGGAAGAAGAAGGTTATGCCTCCCAATAATCCTCCAATGAGTACATTTTTTTTCATTTTGATTTGGGGTTTAGAAAACAAATTTAGCCGTAAAGTTGATTTTTGCAAACGAATGCGGTGTAAGTTGTGCACATTATGATTGTTGCTGTGCTAATGCCTTGCTTTCCAATAGGGTTTTCCATAGCTACAAAATATTTCTGCACCTGCTTTAATACTTTTAATGGCTACAATACATACATTGTCATGTTCATCGAGTGTTATTTTGGCGTTGTTTTTAAATTTTGTTTTCGTAAATCCCTCGCAATCGTTGGCATATTTAGCAAAGCAGGGTACGTTCATGGAGTCGAGTGTAGAGCCATCGGGCATGGATATAAAATAATCGTTTTCCGCTTTAGCGGCCCTCTTTTGGGCTTCCTTATGGGTTAGCTGTTCTCCACGAAAAAGGGCTATGATATCATCCTTGAAAATAGGGATGGCGGTAAAGAGGCCATTTCCTGAACCTGGAATTTGTGACGTTATCACATAGAGATAGTCTTTCTCTCGGGCATCAATACCAAAGCTAACTTCGTTGCAATAAGTTCGCTTGGTATCCTTCATGATTCGATTGACGATGCAAATTAGAGCGACAAAGGTAGAAAAATTAACACGATGAACATAGCCTTCTCTTCGTGATTATTTTTGCTTTTCTTGTATGGCGAAGTTATTCTAAATCGTTGCAGCTAACCGAAGGCAGGTACCACTTGTAAAACTTCGGTTCGTTACTAATAGTTTAATAGACTTTCACGCTCTGGGATTTTACTGTTTCAAATGCTCTATTTGCCATTCAGGGTAGCGTACACCTCTCATGCTCATCAGAACATAATTGGTACTTTATATTCAACCGTTTTTTTTCTTCACTAATCTCAGAACCTGAAATTTCAATATATGGCTTTCCGTTATTCACAAAAAGACGAAGCGTTAGACGGTAAAGCTTTATTGAAAAATTTGAAAGTTCTTGCTGAGTTGTTGGCACACGATCAAAAAACAGCCAACATCGTAACGAACCGTGGTAAGCGAGAAACGCACGCAATGTGGTGTGAGATTCGTCTGTTTTTTTTTATTTAGCTTTCTGAAATAATTTACTCTTTCCAAATACAATTAAAAAGATTATCAAAATGATAAAATAGATCGTTGTAAAGGAACTTTTTAAAACCGAAAATACATTTGTTGTCTGTGTCAATAGGATTGAATTGTCGGGATAGCTATTCAACATTGTAATTATTCCGATGTTTTCAAGATAATCAAAGAGTCCTGAAAAAAGCGGTAGAAAAGTTAAGTAGAATAGATCGCTTTCTGTTTTTCCAATTTTATTTAGAAAATAGGCAAGAACCAAACAATAACTTACACCAAAAAGGAAAGGATAAATCATATCTACTGGAAGCTGATTGAACAAATAAGCGTCTCTTCCTTTGTCGCCTAAAGTATTTAAAAGAGAGTTGACATATTCAACATTGTAACCTGTGGGCATCATATCTAACAACTTCATTCCTCCCGAAAAACTCATCACTTTCGGAATCGTTATTGTCAGCATAATTGCATAAATGATATTCGTCAAAATAAAAAGAACTAAAATTTTCTTGCCGCTTATGTTTCTTTTAATCAGGTCTTTCATTTTGTTATATTTTGTCTGTCTTTAATAGTGCGTGTAGTTGTTTTTCACAATGACCGCTAACGTTTGAAGGTTTGCGCAGTTTGCTTTTGTGGGGCAGCGCGCAATTTCAAAGTAACGGAATATTTTGCGCCCCACAAAAGTAAATTGAGCAAACCTTTTGTGTGCGATCGCCCTATTTGTCTATGATATAAGCTTTGTGTTTCTGAAACATATCTACTTGAGTTTTGAAAGAAGGTAGGAAAGTTACAAGTTCTTCCATTTTACTCGTTAGACTATTTATCACCACAATTGTTACAGGATATTTCTCAAGGTTTTGCTGATACATCAGGTTCTTGTCAATCGTTAATAATATATCAAAATTATTTTCGACGCAGAACTTCATAAGTTTTCCATTTTGTGTTCCTCCTAGATTCAATTCTCTCACCGTGAAGACTTCAAATGTGTCCAAATGCTTTTTGAGGCGTTTGGTGACACACTCATCAAGCAAAATTTTCATTGAGAATATTTGATGAAGTATCAATTAACTTTTGGGACATCTCAAGAACTTTAACCACTTGTTCCTTGCTTACACCATCAAAGTCTTCAAGAAACACCTCGATGGAGTCACCCGTTTCCAAATAGTCAAATAGGTTTTTAATTGGGACTCTTGTTCCAAAGAATACTGGAGTACCACCTAGTATATCGGGGTCAATGTTTATTACTTTTCCGTCCATAATTTGAAATTTATATATTCAAATTTACGATTTTATTTCGAATGGGGAGTGTATTTGGGTGTCGCATAACCTATATATACCTGCCACATCGTGGCACAAAGGCATAATCTGTTTGTTGGCTTTGTGCCATGGGTTGGCTTTTCTTTGTTTTGCAATCTATGTATTATTCGTTAATCCATATCATTAGATGGGCTTTTTATTTTTTCAATTCGCGGTTCTATCTTCTCCACGGTATCAAAAAATATCACTTGCGATTTAAAAATTAGCTTTTGTTATATTTGCCCCGCAATGTCAAAAATGGTACTTTATTTATTTGTTATTTTTGTGTCGCCTAAGCTGCTCTCGCAAACTTTTCAACAACGCAATACCAATGTAGGTAAAATAGGTTTGATGGTGAGTAATGTGGGGACTCTGGGACGACCCAATGTTCAAAATAACACCTCCGGTCCACCATCGATGGAGTACCCTCTTAATAGTGGTGTCGAGCACTTGTTTGAGAGTGGTTTATGGATCGGGGCGAAGGTAAACGGGCAAACGCTGGTGAGCACGGCCGCCATCGATAATCCAACGGGTTACTCTACCGGAGGTGCCGGCTATGAGTTCACTTCTTCCTCGGGCATCACCGAAAGGTCGAAGCTGCCTTCCAGTACTGTTTACAGTGCCAATGCCATCTCTCATCAGGATTTTATTACCAACTTCACCGATAAAAATGTAATTGTGCCGGGCACCGCGATTCCTATTCAGGAGCACACCAATCCACTAGGAGCCGATGTACATCTGGAAACCTATACCTGGAATTATAGCTTCGCCGATTATTTTGTGATCTGTAATTACACCATCACCAACACCAGTGCGAATCGCTGGGATAGCGTATGGCTAGGCAACTGGAGCGATCTGGTCGTACGAAACGTGAACGTAACACAAGAGTCGGGCACTGCTTTTTACAATAAGGGGGGCGGCGGGTTTTTGCCGCTCTATAGCTCATTGTATGCTTACGAAGTATTGGGCGACGATATTTTATTTACGCAAAGTTATGGTGCATTGCAGTTTTTGGGAATTAAATGGCGTGACCAATTTTTTCATCCCAGTAACGACACCACCTTTTCTAAACATAATCTGCCATCACCCCGCGTGAATGCAAATTTCTGGGATTATCGAAGTGCTACCTCCCAGTTCCCTTATCCCGGCGACGATCCTGCTCGGTATTATAAGCTAAGTAATGGTTTGGATTTTACGAATACCACGGTATTCAATGAGCTGAAAAATGCATCCAATAAAACACAACTTCTAAGTGCCGGGCCTTTAGTAAGCATCATGCCGGGTGAGAGCATAACGTATGTGTGTGCTTTCGTATGCGCGAAGCAATTTAGTGGGCCACAAGACGATGAGGCATCCCGTAAACAACTGAACGAGCATTTGGCGTGGGCTAAACGCACCTATTTGGGTGAAGACTTAAACGAAAACGGAATGCTTGATGCCGGAGAAGATTTAAACGCGAACCATAGCTTAGACCATTATATTCTGCCGGAGCCTCCTGCCACACCGAAAGTGAAAGTGATAACAGAGAATGGAGGTGTAGATGTTTACTGGGATGCGGCGGCGGAGTCGAGTATCGACGCCATCAGTAAGAAAAAAGATTTTGAAGGATATCGAATATATCGTACCAATGCAGGGGATGATAAAAAAGGGAACTTGTTCGAGAACCTGAAACTACTTGAACAGTGGGATTCATTAGGTAATAGTATCGGTTTCAATAATGGGTTTAATACGGTTCGGCTTCCTCAAGCGAAATTATTTGATGGCGACACGACGAACTATTTTTATCATTATAAATTGGAGGATATGCTTAATGGATGGCAATACATGATGGTGGTAACATCGTTCGACAAAGGAGATGAGGTATTAAGTATTCCATCGCTTGAGTCGTCGTTTACAGAAAATTCGCAACTCGTTTTTACCGGCTCATCGGCCAATGCTTTCGACAAGAAAGATGAGAAAGAAATAGGCGTGTACCCTAACCCGTATAGAATAAATGCTGCATGGGATGGAACGACATCTCGCACCCGTAAAATATATTTCACCAACCTCCCCGCCAAAGCGGAGATTACCGTTTTTACCTCTGCCGGAGATATTGTTGTAACCTTGCCTCACGATGCACAAGACGGAGTTGTGGGGAATGATATAGGATGGTATAAAAATTTTAGTGCGGATAAAAATATGGTTTTCCCTAGCGGTGAACATGCTTGGGATTTGTTGAGTGAAAACAAAACCGGTATTTCTCAAGGGCTTTATTTGTTCGCAGTAAAAGATTTAATTACAGGCGAAATCCGAAGAGGAACATTTGCTGTGTTGAGATAGCCCACCGTTTAAACCGGGGTGATAGCATTGAATTACAGATCATAAAAAAAGCGAAGTGTTTAGCTCCGCTTTTTTGCATTTATTTTTTATGATTTAACCTCAGCATTAAGCCTTCATTTCTTCTGCTAAATTCGCGTCGATTAATATTCTTCCGCAGTTTTCGCAAACGATAATTTTCTTGTGGGTCTTAATGTCTAGCTGGCGCTGAGGAGGGATCTGAGCAAAACAACCACCGCAACTATTTCTATCAATGGTAGCTACCGCAATTCCATTTCGGTAGTTGTCGCGAATACGATTATAGGCAATTTGTAATCGGCTCGTAACACTCTCGGCCGCCTTATTACGTTTCTTCGTGATTTTATCTTCTTCAATCTGGCTCTCCTCTAAAATCGTTTTAAGCTCTTTCTCTTTATTTTTTAAATCATCTTTACGGTTTTCAATTTCTACCGCAATGGATTCCAGTGCGTTTGTTTTTTCTTGCTTCTCAAATCCCGCTTGTTTGATTTTTTTCTCGTTAGCCAATATCTCCAATCCTTCCACTTCAATTTCTTTGGTTATCGCTTCGTATTCACGATTGTTTTTAACCTTCATTTGCTGCTCTTCATATTTCTTGAGCAATTTCTGCGATTCTTTAATACGCAGTTTGAAGTCGGCGATACGGCCATCAAGATCTTCAATGCTCTTGGCAATGTTTTTCTGGCGTGTTTCTAAACCAACAATTTCGTCCTCCAAATCTTTAACTTCCATAGGTAATTCACCACGTACCGCACGTAGTTTGTCTATCTGAGAATCGATGAGTTGAACCGAATAAAGGACTTTTAATTTATCTTCAACCGAAATTTCTGCTGTTTTAGTAGCCATATTATGATATAAAATAGTGAACTGGATTAATGTTATATTCTGAAAAAAGGATTGCAATATTAGCGAATTTTTGCGAGATTAATGCTATCAAGAGCTCCATAATGTGTTTTTCACTCTCATAATGCCCTATATCGGCATATAAAAGATGGTTTTCTGCTTCCATCATTTCATGATATTTCAAGTCGGAACTCACGTAGGCATCTGCTTTTTTTGCAATGGCATCAGGAAGCAGAAAATGTCCGGCCCCACCGCAAACAGCAACTCTTTTTATTTTTCGGTCAGGGTCGGCGTTTACGAAACGAATGGCATTCGTATTCATTTTGACTTTTACATGCGTTAAAAAATCGGTTACCTTCATCTCTCGCTCTAAATCGCCTATCATACCTAATCCTATTTGAGGGTGGGTGTTTTCTATAGGATAGATATCGAAGGCTACTTGTTCATAAGGATGTGAATGATGTAAAGCCTCCATGATTTTATTTTGGAGAAATATCGGGAAAATTGATTCTAATCGATGTTCTTGTTCTTCCTGTAATTTTCCTTTTTCTCCAACGAAGGGTTTGCTATCCTCATTGCCTTTGAAGGTTCCAGTTCCCTTGGATTCGAAGGTGCAGCTATCGTAGTTTCCGATGGTGCCGGCACCGGCATCACATAAGGCGTTACGTACTTTCTCTAGGCTGGATAAAGGCACATACGTAACCAGTTTTTTTAGAAAGCCTGATTCTGGTTTTAAAATGGTGGTGTTTTGAAGTTGAAGTTTCTCTGCGAACATTTTGTTGACGCCGAGATGTATTTTATCTAAATTCGTATGGCAGGCATAAATGGCGATATCATGTTGGATTGCCTTGATGACAATTCGTTGCGTGGCATTTTTACCGGTTATACGTTTCAATCCACCCCAAATAATAGGGTGATGCGCTATAATAAGGTTACAGCCTCTGGTAATGGCTTCGTCGATTACCGCTTCGGTGCTGTCCAAACAAACCAATATCTTGCTGATTATTTTCGTGTCATCACCTACAAGCAAGCCGCTATTATCATAGCTTTCTTGCAAAATGGGAGGAGCAATTAATTCTAAGTGATGGATGATGTCTTTTATTTGGAGCATGATTACCTATTTTTGCAAAAATACATTACACGCTTGATAGTTTATAAAATCTTAATGGCTCCTTTGGCTTTGCTTTACGGCTTCGTTATTTGGATACGAAATAAATTTTTTGATTGGGATATATTACCAGAACAGGAGTTTAACCTTCCGGTAATCAATGTAGGCAATCTCATGGTGGGAGGAACGGGTAAAACGCCCCATGTAGAGTATCTTTTACGGATGCTTCAGCCCACCAATAAAACCGCAACACTTAGCCGTGGGTATGGCAGGAAGTCGTTGGGTTATATTTTAGCCGATGCTCAGAGTACAGCAGCAGAAATTGGAGACGAACCTCTTCTTTATGCAACAAAATTTAAGGATACGTTGGTCTGTGTATGTGAAAAAAGAGTGTATGCAATACCTAATTTAATTGGCGATCACCCGGAGACCGACGTCATTATTATGGACGATGCCTTTCAACATCGCAGTGTGAAACCGGGGATGAATATTTTGTTGACCCGATTTGATAAGCCTTTTTATACTGATTTCTTAATGCCATCGGGTACTTTAAGGGAGTGGAGAAGTGGTTATAAAAGAGCCGATATGATCATTGTTACCAATTGTCCACCAGATTTAGATTCGGCCACGAGAAAAGAAATAATCGAGCGAATCAATCCATTTCCAAATCAACTTATTCTTTTTAGCGTGATGGTTTATAATGCTCCTGTACACGCTTTCTCCGGTGCTGTGTTGCGTGAAACAAAAAGGGTTAAAGCGTTCGTGTTTTCAGGTATTGCCAATGCACGTCCTTTTGAAAATTATTGCGAAAGTATTTTTGAGCAAACGTTTCCGTTGGAATTTAAAGATCATCATGAATTTGATCAAGGTGATGTGGATGATATCATCCATCGGTATTCAAAATTGGAAGGAGAGAAAATTATTATCTGTACTGAGAAAGATTGGATGCGCTTGGTGCGTACCGATAGAGAACAACAGCTAAAAGATTTACCTGTTTACTACCTGCCGATTGAAGTAAAGTTGCTGGACGATGAAGATAAATTAGTTGAAAGATTAAAAACATGGATGCAAACCTTCACGGTTGAAGAGGAGTAACTCGGGTTAAAATCCGCGCTCGCGAGGTATATATCTTTCATAGAAATTTCCGGTTAACTTGGCTTCCAATCGTCCAATGGTTAATTCGTCGGAACTTTTGCTTAAATCGAAATTGGGGTGAAGTGCAATATGTTCTCGATCTCCAATGAGTAATTCCTGATCATCTTCTTCAATGATGTTGGCCATCTTTAAAAGGAAATTGGAAAGCGATCGAAGTCCTTCTGGGTCGCCATTGATGAATATTTCGTTTCGGGCGGCAACGTTTGCGATGTAAATATCGAGATGTCCATCGAGTTGTGATTTTGTGGCATGCATAAGATACGTTAGATTATTGTTGTGCAAGGTAGCAATTGTTGCCACCTTGTATATGAAAATTTTTATCGTATTTTTATATCCTGCGCAAAGGAGCTGTTTTTTATAATGACAGTAAAGTGAATTCTATATTCAATATTAAGGTGAAGTGATCGTCGTAATCGTTAGTTGAATCGTAGGGCTTTAACGGTGCTAATACGCGATACGATTTGCACCGGAAGAAGCATACAGAGCATGCATAAAGTGATGGTAGCCAAATTGATTATTAAAACTTCCGACCCGTTTATCGAGATCGGAACGGTGCTCACATAATAATCCTTTTTGGACAACTCCAGTAGATGAAAATGGGTTTGTAGGTAAGCTAAAATAAAAAAAAATAGATTTCCTAAAACAACTCCTTTTACCACAATCCGGGCCGCCTTATACCAAAATAATTGAATTGTTTTGCCATTGCTTAAGCCAAGTGCTTTGAGGGTTCCAATCGTTTGCGTTTGGTTTAGAATGACAATAAGTAAAACGGTAATCATACTAATACATGAAACCATAAGCATTAACACCGAAATAATAATGGCATTGATATCTACCAAGGAAAGCCAGTCGAATAATTGAGGGTATATTTCCTCTAAGGTAAAGGCGGCATACGCTGTGCCAAGCTTGTTTTGAAGTTGTTCTTTTAAGGCGCTATGATCGGTGTTTACTTTTGTTTCTACCAATATACTGCTGGCATTGGTTGCCGTCCAATAATTTACTTTTTGAAGATGATGCATATCGCATAATGCAAATTTCATATCCAAATCTTCCATGCCCGTTTCATAAATACCACATACCACAAATTGCTTTACCCGTATGGTGTCTTGCATAAAATAAACAGGGAGTCGGTCGCCTAGCTTTAACATTAAGCGATTGGCAAAATAACTGGAGATGATAATATCTTTGGTGGTGCTTTCGCGTTTAAATTGTATGAAATTACCGGCAATGATAAACCGCTTAAAATAGGTGCTATCGTAATTTTCATCGATACCTCGGAGTACAACGCCTTCTATTTCTTTTCCAGTATTTATAATGCCGGGCTTGGTAATGAGCGCAAAGCTTCGCGCGACTTGTTCTTCTGTTGCAATCTGTTGCGTTATTTCAGGAAAATTTTCAATCGGTAAATTTTCTAGTGTGGAATTAAATGAAAGCCTTTGAACGACGATATCTGCGTTGAAATTTTTAACAATGGAAGTGACTTCGTTTCTAAAGCCATGCATCACAGCAAACGACAACTGCATCACCAACACACTCAGTATAATGGTGCCAATAGCAATACGCTGCATCAATCTGGCATTGATGATGGTGCCTCCAAATTGAAGCTTTCGCGATAAAAAATATGGCAAGTTCAATATTTAACAGGTATTATTGCAAAGCAAATTTAATTTAATTTAGTCGCCTACTATTCATGCGTAAAAGTATATTTATTTTATTATTAATTACATCTTATGTTGCGGTGGCTCAGAAAATTACTACCGGAGCTGAGCAGATGAAATATTACGTACCACTGCTAAAAGATAAGCGCGTTGCTGTTGTTGTTAATCAAACGGCAAAAATTGGTAACACCTATTTGGTGGATACCTTGTTGAAATTAAAGATAAACATTAAAAAAATATTTGCTCCTGAACATGGTTTTCGGGGTACCAGTGAAGCCGGGGCCAAGGTAACATCCGCCATCGATAAAAAAACGGGAATTAAAGTAATCTCACTTTATGGAAAAAATTTCAAGCCTACCGCTCAGGATTTAAGTGATGTCGATTGGGTGGTATTTGATATTCAGGATGTAGGCGCACGTTTTTACACTTTTATTAGCACCTTGCATTATGTGATGCAGGCTTGTGCCGAAAACAACAAAACCTTGATGATTTTGGATCGACCCAACCCGAATGGTTATTATGTTGATGGGCCTTTGTTGGATACCGCCTATAAATCGTTTGTAGGCATGCATCCTGTACCTATTGTGCATGGACTCACGGTGGCCGAGTATGCGCAAATGATTAATGGGGAGCACTGGCTTGGCGATACCTTATGGTGCAAATTAGTAATTTTGAAAGTAACCGGTTACGATCATAATACCATGTACAAGCTGCCGGTGAAACCGTCGCCTAATTTACCTACCTCGGAGAGTGTTTATCTTTATCCAAGTTTGTGTTTGTTTGAAGGCACCGAGGTGAGCGTAGGAAGAGGCACAAGCAAGCCCTTTCAACAAATTGGGAGGCCCAACTTTACCGAAGGCAGAATTACGTTTACTCCAAAAGTAATTCCAGGGGTGGCCGATAATCCACTGTATAAAAATCAGGTATGCACCGGTTTCGACTTGACGAGTTTTTGTAATTCGTATGTCATCTCTTCTAAGCGACTCTACCTTTATTGGCTTCAAGGCTTTTACGAGAAAAGCGCCAACAAGGCATTATTCTTTAATGACTATTTCGATAAGTTGGCCGGTTCAAGCATTTTACGGAAACAAATAATAGAAGGAAAAACGGTAGAAGAGATATTGAAGTCGTGGGATGATGACCTTAAAAAGTATAAGGTGAAGCGTAAGAAATATTTGTTGTACACTGATTTCGAATGAAGGGAAGAATTTTCAAATCAACGGGAAGCTGGTATATGGTACGTCTGCTAGATGGCAAAACCGTGGAAGCCAGAATGAAAGGTAAATTCAGGCTTCAGGGTATCAAAAGCACCAATCCGATTGCTGTTGGCGACTGGGTCGATTTATTGCACGATACGGAAGATTATACCATCACGGAAATTTATAAGCGCTCCAATTATATCATTCGTAAATCCAATAATTTATCGAAGCAAACGCATATCATCGCCTCTAATATTGATCAGGCCATCTTGTTTGTTACCACTACTTCTCCGGTTACTTCCTTAGGTTTTATTGATCGATTTTTAGTGGCTGCAGAATCTTTTCATATACCCACCCTATTGGTTTTTAATAAATATGATTTGTTGCAGGAAGAAACAAGTCAAAATCAGCAGGAAATAATTAGGCAATATGAAAATATTGGGTACCCATGTTATGAGGTATCTGCCTTTACCGGGTTTAATTTAAATGTGATGGAAGCGCTACTTATGCATAAAACCACACTCATTGCAGGTCATTCGGGTACGGGTAAGTCCACCTTAATCAATACGTTGAACCCTGCCTTCAAGTTACGTACGGGCGCTATTTCAGAATCGAATAATAAGGGAAAGCACACCACAACGTTTGCAGAAATGCACGAGATTTTCAAAGAGTCATGGATCATCGATACGCCGGGCATTAAAGATTTTGGTGTCGTGCATTTAGAGAAAAACGAGATAAAAGATTTTATGAAGGAGTTTAAAGAATATAGTCATCAATGTAAATTTAATGACTGCTCTCATATTAATGAACCCGATTGTGCGGTGAAAGAAGCAGTACAACAGAATAAAGTTGCGATCCTTCGATACGAAAGTTACCTAAGTATGTATTTTAGTGAATAGCGATGTAATAAGACATCCCAGTGGATACCTGTTGCATCGTAATTAGCCGGCAACGGATATTTGCTCATTAACTTCTACAATCCACCCATGGGTATCAGCAACTGTTCCATGTTTAATTGCATCAAGTGTCTCGTTTAAATAGTTGCTCCACCTTCGTGTAGCTACCGGAGGGAGAAGGATATCTTGCTCTTTGTAATTGAAAAGTTCAATCTGTGCGATGCTGGCTGCCGTGCCAGTGCAAAAGGCATCATGTAGTATGCCTTGTTTATATGCGGCCACAATTTCATGGATGTCGATACGTTTTTGTTCAACCTCAATTCCTTTATCCTTCAAAAGTTGAATGCATGACTTTCGGGTTACGCCATCTAAAATATTCCCATCCAATGCCGGGGTCATTACTTTGTCGCCGACTACAAAAAATACGTTGGTCGTTCCGGTTTCTTCAATGTACTTAAACTCATGCCCATCCATCCACATCACTTGGTGATACCCTTCTGTATAGGCTTCTTTGGTTGGGAACATGCTTGCACCATAATTCCCGGCTGCTTTCACCGAGCCCACGCCACCATCGAAAGAACGAACATATTTATCGGCAACCTTAATTTTTAGAGGTTGAGCGTAATAGGGTGAAACCGGCGAGGTAAAGATGATAAACGTATACGAATCGGAAACTCTTACCCCTACCGAATCATCGGTGGCAAACATGAAGGGGCGTATATATAAGCTCTTAGCGGGATCTTTTGGAATCCAATGTTTATCGATGGCAATGAGTTTTTTTAATCCTTCCAAAAACAATTCTTCAGGTAGGCTAGGCATGCACATCCGTTCAGCAGAAAGATTCATGCGCCTTGAGTTTTGTTCTGGTCGAAATAGCAATGGAACTCCAAACGGGTTCAAATGTGATTTCAATCCTTCAAAAATGGCTTGGCCATAATGTAAGGCACTGGTAGCAGGAGAAATGGAAATGGAGTCAAAAGCAATAATGCGTGCATCGTGCCATGCTCCATCATAATAATCGGCCACAAACATGTGGTCGGATTTAATTTTACCAAACGGCAAATCATTGAAATCTATGGTGTTTAACCTACTCGCTGCGGTTCTTTGTATGCTGATTTGCATGTTTTTTGAATAATAAAGCGGCAAATGTAGTATTATAATTAACAGAACCTCGAGCCATGAGTAAATATTTTTACACAAGGAAATGGTCAACTGGAAGAACCGAAGAAAGTGTTCGGAAATAGGGTAAAGAAAATTACCTTTGCCTAATTTTAAGATACACCCATGAACTCAGAAATAAGAAACCTCGAACCTCAAAAACTTTGGAATAAATTCGCTGATTTAAATGCGGTACCCAGGGCCTCTAAAAAAGAAGAACAGGTCATCGAGTTTATTAAGGCATTTGGTTTACGTCTTGGACTGGAAACTTTTGAAGACCATGTTAGAAATGTAATCATCAGAAAGCCAGCTACCGAAGGTATGGAAAATCATAAGGCCATTATTTTGCAATCACATCTTGATATGGTACATCAGAAGAATGGAGATACTATTTTTGATTTTGATCACCAAGGCATTGAGATGGTTGTTGATGGCGATTGGGTGCGTGCAAAGGGCACTACCTTGGGTGCAGATAATGGCATAGGAGTAGCCTCTATCATGACGATTTTAGAAAGTAACGATATCCCACATCCTGCCATTGAAGCCTTATTTACCATTGATGAAGAAACGGGGATGACCGGTGCCTTAGGTTTACAAGGTGGTATTCTTCAGGGTACCATTCTTCTTAATTTAGATACTGAAAATGATGATGAAATTGATATTGGTTGTGCCGGAGGAATTGACGTAACGGCCACCAGACCCTATTTGCAGGAAAATACACCCTCCGATTCAATAGGTTATACACTCACCGTAAAAGGGTTGAATGGAGGGCACTCAGGCATTGAAATCCACAAAGGATTGGGTAATGCCAATAAAATAATGAATCGTTTATTGTTTCATGGGTTTGAAAACTACGGGTTACGTGTGGCTGAAATAAGTGGCGGTAGTTTACGAAACGCCATACCACGGGAAAGCACTGCTACTTTTGTTGTTGCCGCGCAATCGGAGGATGCTTTTGTTTCGAATTTGAAGCAACAAGTGGCCGATATTCAATCGGAATTTAAATCATTGGAGCCCAATCTGGCAATTATTCTTCAGCCTACCGAAGCCCCTTCGAAAATAATGGAATCGAGTGTTCAAAAGGCCATAATAAACGCCATCTATACCGCACATAATGGGGTGTATCGCATGAGTGCCGATATTGCGGGCTTGGTTGAGACCTCCAATAATGTAGCTCGAGTTGTACTTAAAGATGGCGAAATCTCCATCGGATGTTTAACGCGTTCTTCGGTTGAAACGGGTAAATACGATTTAGCAAATGCCATGCGTGCTGCCTTTGAATTGGCCAATTGTAGAGTAGCATTTTCTGGTTCTTACCCGGGTTGGACGCCAAATGTTTCATCGCCAATTTTAGATACCTTGGTGAATATTTATGAAAGGCTTCATCAGGAGAAGCCTAAAGTGGTAGCATGTCATGCTGGTTTGGAATGTGGCATTTTAGGAACCAACTACCCTGGTATGGATATGATTTCCTTTGGCCCTACTATTCTTGGTGCCCATTCACCCGATGAAAGAGCCAGTATTTCTTCTGTTCAGAAATATTGGAGCTATGTTTTAGAAATATTGAAAAATATTCCATTGAAATAAGTCCTGTTTTTTCTTATTGCAACCGAATGGGAGAAGCATCTTACCACTACTATTTATCTCGTATGGGTATGGCATTATTTTCATCAACAAGGAGTGAATTAAATCTTTCTTTCATTCGAAAATTATTAACGTATTTGCGAATACAAACCCCCAATGAATTATGAGTATACGAATATTAGCCAATGATGGTATTGATGCCAATGGCAAAGGAATGTTGGAGAAAGCTGGTTTTATAGTAGATACCACTAAAATTGCACAGTCAGACCTCATGGCCGGACTTATAAACTACGACGTGGTTATTGTACGAAGTGCGAGTAAAATTACCAAAGAAATTATAGAGGCCAATACCCACCTGAAAGTTATTGCCCGAGCCGGTGTGGGCTTGGATAATGTAGATGTGGAAACAGCCAAACGTAATAGTATTCGAGTTATCAATACGCCTGCGGCTTCTAGTATTTCGGTAGCCGAATTAGTCTTCGCCCATCTCTTTGGTATGGTGCGTAATGTGCCTGAAAGCAATCGAATGATGCCAACACAAGGCACAGAAAAATTTAATGAACTAAAAAAGAAATTTAGTGAAGGCTTCGAACTCAGAGATAAAACATTGGGTGTCATTGGTTTTGGAAGAATCGGGCAGGAGGCCGCTCGAATTGCTATTGGTATGGGAATGAATGTATTGGCGTACGATCCTTTCGTAGAGAAAGCAGCGATATATTTTTATTTCCATCCCAACATCTCAGATCAACGTATTAAATTTGAAATAAGAACCGTGAGTAAGGAAGAGGTATTACGTGGTTCAGATTTTATAACGCTTCATGTGCCCAGTGCGGAGAAGCCTGCCATCGCAAAGGATGAATTGGAGATGATGAAGAAAGGAGCGTATATTGTAAATTGCGCACGGGGCGGTGTCATCAATGAAGATGATTTATTGGAAGCTTTAAATTCAGGACAAATTCATTACGCCGGATTGGATGTTTACGAACACGAACCCCCCACCAATGAAGCTCTTTTGAGGCATTCCAAAGTGAGTCTTACACCCCATATTGGAGCAAGTACCGCCGAAGCTCAAAATCGTATCGGAATTGAATTGGCGGAGCGAATAATTGATCTTTGTAAATAATGGATACTGGAAATAGATCATTGTTGTCTATCTTTATTCCCAATTTATTAATTCACCAAACCATCGTATTTTAATTTGTAGTTCAAAAAATGTTAAACATCGCCCCTTTTAAGGCTATATTTCCTCGCGCTGATATGGTAGAAACGGTGTCAAGTGAAAACTTCGATGCTCAAAATAAACAATTGAGTGTAGAAGAAATGAAGCTTAATCCAATGTCATATTTGCATGTGTCAAAGCCCCATTTGAATTTTCCGGAAGAGAAAAAAAATGTAGCGCGGCATTTTCCTTTTGCCTTGAAAAAGCTAGAACAGTTCCTAAAGGAAGGCGTGATGCTTAAAGCGGAACCACATATCTATATCTATCGGCAAATTAAAGATGGGCGAATTTATCAGGGTGTTATTGCCGGTGTTCATGCCGACAATTATGTAAGTGAAAAAATTAAAAAACACGAACTTACTCGTACCGATAAGGAAGATGAAATGGTGGGGCAAATGCGAATCACGAAAACAGTTGGCACCGCGGTATTAGTAACGTATGAAAAGACAAAGGAAATAGAAGATATTAGTAAGTCGGAAATGCTTGAAAAACCACATTTCGATATCGTACAACGGGGTGTACGTCATACCATCTGGATTGCAAAAAACGAAGCGAAACTTTGCGACGCGCTTAAGGCATTAGACCATATTTATATTGCCGATGGACACCATCGTAGTGCCAGTTTGGTACGTTATGCACAGGAACAAAAAGAAAAGAATCCGAACCATACAGGGAAAGAACCATACAATTATTTGCAAACCTATTTTGTTCCTTCCGATACGATCTATATTTATGAATACAATCGATTGATCGATGGGGTTACCAATTCATCGTACCATATATTGAAACATATTTGCGAGAATTTTGAGATTGAGAAAAAAAAGAAAGACGAAGCCTATCATCCGAAGAAGAAGCATTGCTTTGGTATGTATTATCTTGGTAACTGGTATAAGTTGAAAGCGAAACCCGAAATTATCGACGACTCCATCCCATTAAAATGTTTGGATGTGCAAATTTTAGAAGATTATTTGCTAAAACCGGTGTTTAATATTATGAATAGCAAAACCGACGAACGATTGAGTTTTGTTGACGGAACCAAAGGGCTCGCCTTCTTGGAAGAACGGGTGAATAAAGGGAAGGCTGATATTGCCTTTACGTTGTTCCCAACAGAAATTGAACAAGTGATGGCGGTGGCTGATATTCGAGCAACAATGCCTCCAAAGAGTACCTGGATTGAGCCCAAAATGCGAACTGGATTTGTTGTTCAAGATTTGAGTTGAGTTATGCCAATGCATCATTTGACGACGATTATAAATTGTTTTATTGATTGAAAACCCTCTTTACTTTTAAAATGCGTAATATACTATTTTCACTTTTTTTATTTCTTTCCTTGGTCACCAAAGCTCAAACGGTTGACTTTGATAACTATCAACCAATCCAGTCTTCGGGGGCGCTTCCCATCGAGTTTTCGAGTACTTCCACTCAGAAATACTTTGCTAAAAAGGACGAAATTAATAAAAGTCAAACGCAGCTTGAAATAGCTGCACAAGATCAATATAATCTTGAAAATGCATTCGCTCTCGATGATATTCTCAAGAATGGAAAGGTGCTCTTCAATGATACCATGAGCAATTATCTCACGGCCGTTATGGCTAAAATTTTAGAGAATAGGGAGAAAAAAAAGAAGGTGCGTGTTTATTGTATTCAATCATCGGTGGTCAATGCCTACGCTGCAGGAGATGGAATTGTGTTTGTAACAACCGGGTTGTTAGCCAATGTGAGAAATGAAGCTCAAATTGCCTTTATATTGAGCCACGAATATATGCACCATGTTTACAAGCATAGCATTAAAGGATATATTGAGTCAAGGAAGATCGGTAAAGGATTAGGTGATTATGGCGATTTGAGCATGGATCGAAGATATTTAGCTACGAAGGCTTTTTCTCGTGAGCAGGAATCAGAGGCGGATCTAAAAGGGTTTCAACTCTATGCGAAATCGGCCTATAGCTTCGAAGACGTTGATTCTTCTTTTCAAGTTTTAAAATATAGCTATTTGCCTTTCGGAAATCTTCCGTTCAAAAGAGATTTTGTAGAGTCGGGAACGTTTAAAACACCAAATAATTATTGGTTGACAGATTACAATAAAGTTGATTCAAAAGCCTATGAAGACGCCATTAATGGCATCATAAAAGTAGTCAAGACGGTTGATGATGAAGAGGAGGAGTTCAACGAAGAGGAGGAAGATAAATCAAGTACTCACCCAAGCATTGAGAAGAGAATCGAGGACTTGCACGATTTGATGTGGGATGAGGAAAAAAAAGAACGGAAACATTTTATCGTTTCAAAAGATGCCTTCTTTTTGGTTCAGAAAATAGCTCGATTTGAATTGGTTCGACTAAATTTATTAGAGCAAAATTATGAGAGAGCATTGTATAATTCATATAATTTATTACAAGAAGATCCGAATAGCAAGTACCTCAGGAAAAGTGTTTGCAAAGCGCTCTATGGGATTTCATTTTATGCCAACTCGGGTAATATGAACTTGTTTCACGTAAAGAAGAAATATGCACAAGGAGAGTGGCAACAGGTTCCGAATTTGATCGGAAAACTGAAGGGTGAAGGGGTTACAGTATGGGCAATTAATTATATATGGAATGCGAAAAAATATGATTCTTCGGATATTGAATTGAAACTCATATTTGATGATGTCTTAAAATCGCTTTTAAAAACCTATGTAGGCAAAAAGAAAGATTTTGTTTCGAGGTATGAAGATACCACGGCACTCGTTGCTAAAAATAAGAAGTTAAAGCCTTTTATTCGTTTAGGTCTTTTGCACTTATTTGTTACCGACTCGGCCTTTAAAAAAGGATATGACCTGGCTTTCACGAAATATGTTAAGGAAAAAGCAAAAGTTGAGGTCGTGGATGACGAGGCCGATACAACGACCATAAAACGAACGGAAAAGGAAGAAAGGAAAGAACCAAAGAGCTCTGACGAGGAGATCGTGGAAGGCACCACGATTGATGATATTACCATTCGTTGGGATGAGAAACTGGTGAATGGGAAGACGAAGTATGTAGGTGATGG
Organism: Bacteroidota bacterium; assembly: GCA_947507965.1. Taxonomy (GTDB): domain Bacteria; phylum Bacteroidota; class Bacteroidia; order UKL13-3; family UKL13-3; genus CAINMV01. The sequence continues at coordinate 40,257 of CANNQU010000010.1, read as the reverse complement.
TAAGATCTTATTTCTGACGCCACATTATTATCGATGGACGGTAAAAGACGAGGAAGGGATATTGGATTATTTAGGCAGTGAAACTGGCAGGGAGCAACTCATTTATTCGTTATATGAAGTGTTTCCAAAGGTGCTTCCAACAGCCGAAATTTTGGATAGACCAATCGCTGAAGAAGTGGACAAATTAAATGAGTTGAGCGTATTAAACGACTGGGTAACCGAAAAAATGGCCAATGGCAAACTTACCATGGTAGCTGTTGATTATGAGCGTGTGCAGGCTATTGCAAAAAAGTATGACGTGGCTGATTTAACGATTCTTAATGTTTCAAGCGTTAAGAAAAAGCCTGGGGCACGGGAAATTTTTAATACCTTAGTTTATGGCGTTCTTCTACTTCCTGCATTACCCATCATCATGTATTATAATCTTACACCACGTTATACCACGAACCTGTATTTTATTTCCTTGAACTTTAAGGATGACAAAATAATTTATACCACCAATAAAAAAATTAACTCCAAAACTTCGAATAAAAAGCTGAAATCGCAACTTAACCTCTGTCTTCTTAATTTGAGAAATTCTTGAGCGTCTCTTTTAAGCGTTGCCATAGCGTTGTTTTGAATATTATTTATGAAATGCTTTCTTCGATTTGTTTTTCACGCGTTAATTCTCAAATTTTTTGTTATTTATAATGAATCTAAATTATAAAAAACATACTAACAACCATTTACAGTCTTGCATTTTACCTTATTTTCGTCCCCAAAAAAAGAAGATTGTAAAAAAGATTTTACAGTTTATTGATTCCATTTAAATTAACCTCTCAGAGCGTAGAAAGTATAACTCAAATATGAATATTTACAATATTTTAGCCCTAATTCTTCTGCTGATCATCATTTTCTTATTTCGTATCAGAAGACATTTAACTAAAGCGATAAATTTAAAATTTCCGGAAAATCCTGATCCAGATTGGATTGTAGATATATTTCATCCCTGGTATCATCACCTTAACAAAGTCATCGGTTTAATATCGGTTACCTTACTTACCTTACTTATTTTAGGTGGATATGGGTTCTGGTATTCGTTTAAAATTGGAAACCAACAAGGATATCAGCCCGATCAACCGATTAAATTTTCTCACCAGCAGCATGCAGGATTATATAAAATGGACTGCCGTTATTGCCATAGTGTTGCAGAGAAGTCTAAAAATGCGAGTATTCCTTCACCGGGTACGTGTATGAATTGCCACAAATATGTTCAGGCTACGGCAAAATATAATGGTCAAATTTCTCCGGAGATTAAAAAAATATATACCGCTGTTGGTTGGGATCCCGACTCTCAAAAATATCTTTATGCCCCCAAAGAGTTAAAATGGGTTCGTATTCATAATTTACCTGACTTAGCGTATTTCAACCATTCGCAACATGTGAAAGTAGGAAAGGTTACCTGCCAAACTTGTCATGGACAAGTACAAACAATGAAGGTGGTGAGCCAGTTTAGCACGTTGCAAATGGCGTGGTGCCTCGATTGCCATCGTACAAGCAATGTTGACGTGGCGGGCAATAAATATTATGAGGAAATTCATAAACGGTTAAAAAATGGAGAGAAATGGACCGAGGAACAAAATGGTGGCACGGAGTGCGGGAAATGCCACTATTAAATAATTATACCAATTACAAACACCACTAACAACGAACCACTGACAACTGATATATGAGCAATAATCAATACTGGAAAGGTTTAGAAGAATTGAACAAATCGCCTGAATTCTTGCAAAACAAAAGCAATGAATTCATGGAGGGAATTCCGATGAACGAAGCCTTCAAAGAAGAAACGTATGAATTATCATCGACACGTCGCGATTTTCTAAAATATTTTGGATTCACCGTTTCTTCAGCAGCTATTTTAGCGGCTTGTAACAAAGCCCCCATACGAAATGTAATACCGTACACCTTTAAGCCTGCCGAAGTCGTTCCTGGAGTAGCCAATTGGTACTCCTCTACGTGTAACGCCTGCTCGGCAGGATGTGGTACCATTGTAAAGGTGCGCGAAGGCCGTCCGGTTAAAGTGGAAGGCAACCCCGATAATAAAATAAATAATGGGGCTTTATGTGCAGTGGGGCATGCCGAATTGTTGAGTTTATATGATAAAGCTCGATATGAAGGACCTTTGAAAAATAAAACGAAAATTGAAATTACAGCGATCGATAAGGAAGTAGGCAAGGCATTGGATGAAATTAACGCATCGAATGGTACTATTGTTGTACTCTCATCAACAATAAACAGTCCAAGTACATTAGCATCTATCAGCGAATTTGCTAAGAAATATCCTACCACAAAACATATACAATACGAAGAGTTCTCGTCGTATGCCTTGATCGCGGCAAACGAAAAATCGTTTGGTAAAGCCATTTTACCGGGCTATCGCTTCGATAAAGCCAATATCATTGTTAGTTTTGGTGCCGACTTTTTAGGTACCTGGGTTTCACCGGTGCAATTCACTCAACAATATACTGCCGGCAGAAAAGCGATCAAAGGCATGAGCCGCCATATACAGTTTGAAACCAACTTGTCGATCACAGGCTCTAACGCCGATGTTAGAATTCCGATCACGCCTTCTCAAGAAGGAGTTTATTTACTAAACTTATATAATAAAATAGCGGCCTCAACAGGTGCTCCTTCTTTGCCCGTTTCCGCATTGGAAGGCCCCGTGAATATGATCGATAATACGGCGAAAGAACTCTTGGCCAACAGAGGGAAATCGTTAGTGGTAAGTGGTAGCAACGCAATCGACATTCAACTCTTGGTGAATGCCATAAATGTCGCTCTGGGAAATATTGATTCAACCATTGACTTCATTAATTACTCCAAACAAAAAAGTAGTAACGACCAGGAAATGGAGCAGTTCGTAACCGATTTGAGTGATGGTAAAATAAGTGCTGTCATCGTTTATGGTTCGAATCCTTCTTATAACTATTATAACGCTGCCAAATTTAAAGAAGGCTTAAAGAAGACTAAACTTACGGTTTCATTAGCGACTTCGCACAATGAAACATCCGACGATTGCACCTATTTAATGCCCGACCACCATAGCTTCGAATCGTGGAACGACCATGAAGCCATGGCAGGACAATACAGCTTAACGCAACCTACCATTCACCCAATATTTAATACACGTCAAGCTCAGGATAGCTTCTTAGTATGGGCAGGAGTAAATAAAGAGTATTATACTTTTATCAAAGAAAATTGGGCTGCCAATGTGCAAGATTTAAATTTTAATGCGGTGGTTGAAAAAGGATATATGGCGAGTCCTCCTGCTTCTCCTACCGTGAAATTTGTTCCTCTAGTGGTGGAATCGAAAGTGGATTTAGGTTCGGTTGCCTCAAATTTAGTGAGAATAGATACCGAAAACAAAGGAAAATTACAGGTTATTCTATATGAAAAAGTAGGGGTACGTGATGGTAGAATGTGCAATAACCCTTGGTTACAAGAGTTACCCGATCCAATCTCTAAAGTTACTTGGGACAATTATGTTGCATCATCTATTGTTTATGCCAGTAAGAATAATTTAGAAGACGGTCATCTGGTAAGCTTAAAAGGAGGTAATACGAATACCGAAATTCCTTTCTTACGCCAGCCGGGTCAAGCCAATAACACCCTATCCATTGCCGTAGGATACGGCCGACCTCGATACGATAAAGATGGAATCGCCATTGAAACGATTGGAAAAAATGTTTATGGCATGGTTTCTTTCGCCGATGGTGCTTTTTGTTATCATTCCTATGGAGCTTCAATAGAAAAAGCGCCGGGTAGTTATACCTTGGCTCAAACGCAAACACATCACACCCTTGAAGGCAGAGATCATTATCGTTCAACCTCTCTAAGTAAATATACAGCTAATCCCAAGATACTTCAAAAACAAGTCGAGGTTATTTCCTTGTGGGAAGATCGCGATTACCGTGGTCATAAATGGGTTATGGCGGTCGATTTAAACGCCTGTACCGGTTGCGGGAGTTGTGTGGTAGCGTGTAATAATGAAAATAATGTACCCGTCGTTGGGAGAGACCAGGTGATGCGCGGGCGAGAAATGCATTGGATGCGTATTGACCGTTATTTTACGTTTAATCAATTCAGCGAAAATGGTTCTGCCGATCGATATCGTGCCGATCTTTATAACGATTTAAAAGTGGACTCCAATAACGATGGAGAAGCGAACGAAAAAATTACGGATGAAGCTTTTGAAAATGTATCGGTAGGTTTTCAACCGATGATGTGCCAGCATTGCGGGCATGCTCCTTGCGAATCGGTTTGTCCGGTACTGGCTACTACACATAGTGGAGAAGGCTTAAATCAAATGACCTATAATCGTTGTATTGGCACCAAATATTGCGCCAATAACTGCCCCTATAAAGTACGCCGTTTCAATTGGTATCGTTTTAATGATCATGATAAATTTGATTTCCATTTCAATAACGATTTGGGTAAAATGGTTATCAATCCTGATGTAACCGTGCGTACGAGAGGAGTAATGGAAAAGTGCTCTTTCTGTATTCAGCGTATTCAGGATTCAAAACTATTGGCAAAGCGTGAAAACAGGGCCGTGGTCGATGGAGATGTGAAAACGGCGTGTCAACAAACTTGTCCTGCTGGTGCCATTGTATTTGGCGATATCAATGATACCCAAAGCGACGTTCATAAGTTATTTAATAACGAACGATCGTATGAGGTACTTGAGGAGATCGGGGTTCAGCCCAGCGTGAAGTATATGGGTAAGATACGCAATACATTTGATGAGAAAGCTTAAGTTAATCATAGCATCAACACAAAATAGATTTTAGATTATTCAGAAAAGAAATAAATTATGTACGAATCACCAATAAGAGAACCACTGGTAACCGGCGGAAAAACGTATCACAATATTACAGAGGATATATGCCGACCCATTGAAAATAAGCCTACTAAAGCTTGGAAAATAGGATTCACCATTTCAGCAATTTTGGCTGCGATTGGTGTTTATAGCATCGCGTATACTTCATTTAAAGGAATCGGAGTTTGGGGTATCAACAAAACCGTGGGTTGGGCATGGGATATCACCAACTTTGTATGGTGGATCGGAATTGGTCACGCTGGAACACTAATCTCTGCGATATTATTGCTGTTTCGTCAAAAATGGCGTACGGGTGTCAATCGTTCGGCTGAAGCGATGACGATATTCGCTGTAATTTGCGCGGGTTTGTTCCCTATCTTTCACATGGGTAGGGTGTGGCTAGCCTATTTTGTATTTCCACTTCCCAATGCTTTAGGCTCTTTATGGGTTAACTTTAACTCTCCATTATTATGGGATGTATTTGCCATTTCCACTTACTTCTCTGTATCTTTATTGTTCTGGTATATTGGTTTAATTCCGGATATCGCTACCGTGCGTGATCGTGCCGTAGGCAGAGCCCGAAAAGTATATGGTGTTTTGGCCATGGGATGGAATGGTAGCACAAGAAATTGGGCACGTTACGAATTGGTTTGTTTGATTTTGGCTGGAATTTCTACCCCATTGGTATTGTCGGTGCATACGATTGTATCGATGGACTTTGCTACCTCCATTGTACCCGGATGGCATACCACCATTTTTCCGCCATACTTTGTGGCAGGAGCTATATTTTCTGGTTTTGGAATGGTATTAACTTTATTATTGGTAGCTCGTAAGGTGATGAATTACCAAAATTACATCACCATAGGCCATATTGAAGCCATGTGTAAGGTAATTATGCTTACGGGTTCTTTGGTCGGGCTCGCCTATATCACGGAGTTTTTTGTGGCCTGGTATTCAGGTGTTCAATACGAACAATACGCCTTTATCAATCGAGCTACAGGACCTTATTGGTGGGCCTATTGGAGCATGATGACGTGTAATGTTATTGCCCCTCAGATTTTCTGGAGTAAATGGGCACGCACCACCCCTTGGTTTGTTTTCTTAATTGCCGCCGTGGTAAATGTAGGCATGTGGTTCGAGCGATTTGTGATCATTGTAACGTCTCTCCACCGCGATTATTTACCATCGAGTTGGATCGACTATTCACCAACCATTACGGAGATTGGCATATTTGCCGGTACCTTAGGGATTTTCTTCACCTGCTATTTCCTGTTTAGTAAGTTCTTACCGGTAATTGCAATAAGCGAAGTAAAATCGATTATGCCGGTGCCCGAGAAACATAAATTAAAAGATGCCGTAACGTCGCATTAACCAGAACTATAATTCACCCTTTGTGGTCATCCATTAACAACAAAAAATAACCTCATAACGCATGAGAAAAAATAGAAAATTTTTATACGGAGTGTTTAATCATCCCGACGACATATTAGAGGCAGCGTATGCGCTTCGTTCTACCAATAACCAAATCTTAGATTGCTTTACGCCCTTTGCGGTGCACGGCTTAGATAGAGCAATGAATGTGAAACGTTCTCGTTTGGCTATTGTAGCCTTTCTGATGGGTTTAACGGGGTTTATCTTGGCGGTGAGTTTGCAGTTTTATACCAACGTGTTCGATTGGCCTATGAATATTGGTGGCAAGCCCGCACAACTGGCTGTTCCAACATTCGTTCCGGTATGTTTTGAGCTTACCGTTCTTTGTACCGCCTATGGTATGGGAATTACCTTCTTCTTACGCGCCCGTACGCTATTTGGTGTTCGTGAAACGGTATTTGAAGCACGTCAGTCGGATGATCATTTTGTGATGTGTTTTGATATGGAAAACAAATCGTTGAATATTGAAGAAGTTTCCAGCTTAATGAAACAACATGGGGCTTTTGATGTAAAACAGGTGGAGATGCTTGCCAGAGCGAAAAAATAAAATTGGGAATCGATTCGCCTAAGCGTAGGCATAAAAAAATAGAAAAATAAATAAATTAGCACATTCATCAAATGTACAGTAAAATTAAAATAGTAGCGGGTTTAATCGTTTTAACATGGCTTGCTTCGTGCACTCAAAGTGGGGGCAATTTCGCAGGTTGGGAGTATGCCCCTGATATGTATTATGCCAAAGGCCCCGAAGCTTTTAAAATGCTGCAAAAAGATACCGGCAATGATTATAAGCGGATGTGGAATCCGGTAAAAAACACCATCGCACGTGGTAAGCTTGATTATTTCTTTGGGTATCCTAACGATACCGTTGGATACCGCCTTGCTGGCAGTGAGGTAAAATGCCCTGAAACCGTTCCGGTAACGTTAGCGAACATTCAAGAAGGGAAACGTTTATTCGACATTAATTGCGTTGTGTGTCATGGAAAACTTGGTAGAGGTGATGGAACCATCGTTAAGGATGATAAATTTCCACCACCACCAGCCTATCAATCTCCTGTGATAAAAAAACTGAGCGATGGAGCTAAATATTTTAGTATTGTTTACGGCAAAAACAATATGGGCGCTTATGGCCCTAATCTATCACCGGAAGAGCGTTGGAAGGTTATTCATTACGTCAATTACTTATCGCATATAGAAGATAGTACCGCTGTTACACTCGACCTAAAAGAAGAAGGATATTTAGATTTTTACAAAAAATAATCGGTTCATCATTAATTCAATTTTTGCGTCAACGTTAATCGCAAACTAAATTTCACAGAAAAAAATAATACATGGCACACGGAAACCACAATATTGAAATTACAAACCAACAATTTGAGTTTACCTCGAAACAGAAAATGTTTACCTACATGATGATTGTTTTGGGTATTATACTTTTAGCTGTTGGTTATATCATGGGTAAAAACGATACCCCAACAGCAGCGCATAAAGTACAAACCGAGCAGGTAGTAAAAAGTGCAGAGGCCACAACGGAAGGTGCTACCGAGGAGCACGGCGATTTAAACACCAAACGCCTATGGGCGAATTTACTATTGGGCGCGTATTTCACCTTTTTATTGGGTGCCGGTGGTTTGTTTTTTATTGCTGTTAAAAATGTAGCCAATGCCGGCTGGCATGTAGGTTTCATGAGAATTCCTGAGGCGATGGCTACTTATCTGCCTTTAGGTGCTTTGTTTGTGGTATTAATTGGGGGTGTTTGGGGAGCCTCCATCTCTCATTACTATCATTGGTCAACACCCGGTATTACCGATCCGGCCAATCCGATCTATGATAAAATATTGGCAGGTAAAAAAAGCTTCTTAAATGTTGTTTTCTATTGCGGTGGTCTGCCTTTATTCTTTGCAGTATGGTGGTATATTCAACGTAAGTTACGCACCTGGGGTATTGCCGAAGATAACGACAACCCAAACCTATCGGAAAAAGGAGATATCACCAATACCAAATGGTACGATAAAAGTGTTGCCGCTTCCGCATTTTGGATATTCTTTTTCGGATTTACCTTCTCCATTACTTCCTGGTTGGTTATCATGAGTATCGACGCTCATTGGTTCTCAACCATTTTCTCTATTTACAATTTCGCGGTCATGTGGGTAAGTACCTTGGCATCCATCCATTTATTACTGATTTATCTTAAAGCACAAGGGTACTTTAAACATGTAAACGATGAGCATAAACACGACTTAGGCAAATTTATGTTCGCCTTCACCGTTTTCTGGACCTATATCTGGGTATCGCAATATTTGCTCATCTGGTATGCCAATTTTTCGGAAGAGGTAGTCTATTATAACGCCCGATGGTCGAGTCATTATATGCCTTACTTTATTACCAACCTGTTATTGAATTTTTTAGCACCATTCTTAATTCTAATGACACGTAATAACAAAAGGAATCCGAATACGGTAATTATGGCTGGTGCAGCCATCTTAATTGGCAAATGGAATGATTTGTATCTTATGATTATGCCCGGTGTTACCGGCGATTACGGCTCTATTTTTGGATTGATGGAATTTGGCTCTATCCTTCTTTTCTTTGGAATGTTTTTGTACGTTGTTTTCCGTTCGCTTACCAAAGCCAATCTTACCCCGGTACATCACCCATACATAAAAGAAAGTGTTTTGCATGATGTAGGCGTTTAACACTGGAATATAATATTAAAAAGCATCTCCAAGGAGATGCTTTTTTTATTTGGTTACCTCCCGATTTCTTCTGGTAAGGAGGTACGTGATGAATACCACTTTAGTATTAGGGCTAGGCTTGCTTTAATTAGGGGTAACGAATCTTTCATTATTTCCTTCTTTTTTCCTGATTATATTTGCCGTATGATAAATTATATTGAGGATTTAAATAATAAGTTAGAGGTAATTTATAAAGGTGGTGGAGAGAAAGCTGCTGCAAAACAAAAAGAACGAGGTAAGATGCTCGCTAGAGAACGTGTGGCCTACCTGCTCGACAAGGAAATGCCAAGCATCGAAATCGGCTCTTTTGCCGCCTATGAAATGTATGAAAAAGAAAATGGGTGTCCTGCGGCTGGCGTCATCGTAAAAATTGGTTATGTAAGCGGACGACAATGTATTGTGGTGGCCAATGACGCTACAGTAAAAGCGGGGGCCTGGTTTCCAATGACCTGTAAAAAGAACCTTCGTGCGCAAGAGATTTCTATAGAAAATCGCTTGCCTATAATTTATTTGGTCGACAGTGCCGGGGTCTATCTCCCGCTGCAAGACGAAATATTTCCGGATAAGGAACACTTTGGTAGAATATTTCGCAATAATGCCCAGATGAGTAGTTTGGGTATCTCACAAATTGCTGCTGTGATGGGCAGTTGTGTGGCCGGTGGTGCTTATTTACCTATTATGAGCGATGAAGCCATGATCGTGGATAAGACGGGCAGTATTTTCTTAGCGGGTTCATACCTCGTTAAAGCAGCCATTGGTGAAGATATTGATAATGAAACATTAGGTGGAGCTACTACGCATTGCGAAGTAAGTGGGGTAACCGATTATAAGATGCCTAACGATGCGGCATGCTTAGATCGCATACGTAGCATCATGGACAAAATAGGTGATTACGATAAAGCAGGCTTCAACCGAGTAGAAATAATAGCACCTGAAAAAAATCCGATCGATCTTTTCGATATCGTAACGGTTGATCGGTCGAAGCAATACGATACCCATGAGGTAATTCATCGATTGGTTGATGGAAGCGAATTTGATGAATACAAAGAAGACTATGGCAAGACCATCATTTGTGGATACGCTCGTATCGAAGGTTGGGCTGTTGGTATTGTGGCCAATAATCGAAAAGTGGTGAAAAACGGGAAAGGCGAATTGCAGATTGGAGGTGTAATTTATAATGATAGTGCCGACAAGGCGGCACGTTTTATTTTAAATTGCAATCAGAAGAAAATCCCGTTGGTGTTTCTTCAAGATGTCACCGGTTTTATGGTAGGCAGCAAAAGTGAGATGGGCGGTATTATAAAAGACGGCGCAAAAATGGTTAATGCCGTGGGCAATTCGGTCGTTCCTAAATTCACGATCATCATCGGCAGCTCTTATGGAGCAGGCAACTATGCCATGTGTGGCAAGGCCTACGACCCACGTTTAATCGTCGCTTGGCCTACGGCTCAAATTGCGGTGATGGGAGGGGCACAGGCGGCCAAAACATTATTACAAATTCAATTGGCGAATAAAAAAGATACGACGAAAGCAGAGGAAGATAAATTGCTCGCTGAAATTAGTGAGCGCTATCAAAAACAGACGACCGCTTATTATGCTGCTTCACGCTTATGGGTCGATGAAATTATTAATCCGCTTGAAACACGCAAATGGATTAGTATGGGAATCGAAGCCGCAAACCATGCCCCAATAACAAGGCCTTTTAATGTTGGCGTAATGCAGACGTAAAGCGTCTGTTGCCTCCCAAGTTATTCAAGAATATTTCTTATACTATTAAGAAACAGATTATATTTGACAAGTATTTGTTTTTTTTTATTTTGTAAAGAAAATTCCATAAGGATAATAATGGAGCAATCAAATCAGCCTGAATTACCCGAATTTCAATCAAGTATTTATGAAGAAGTAAATTCTTTTTATAAAGGTGACTTTAAAGAAATAGTTGTAACATTCTTTCGAAATGCAATTGATGGAATATACTCCATATTTAAAACGCCTTCAATGCTTTTATTCTACATTCTATTAATGTTAATCAATGTCCTTCAACCATCGTTAAAAGCATCCGGAACAAATGATGCAACATTTTGGCATTTGTCACCCATTACTATTTTGTCACCCACTTACCTAACGAACCAAATTTCTATAAATTTATTTTAAACACTGTAAATAATATCCTTATGCGCTACTTTTCACTTATTATTTTATCTGTATTTCTCGCATCTTGCGGTTTTAATTCAAACAGCATTGGAGAAATAAAATTATTCCCTGTAAAAAATGACAATCAGTATGAATATGTTGATCGGGAAGGGAAAATAATGATTAATCCACAATTTTCAGAAGCAACTGTTTTTAGAAATGGGTTTGCTTTAGTTCAAACGTCAGGAGATAAACCACAATGGGGCTATATTGGAGAAGATGGTAAATATTCAATAACAGCGAATTACAAAAGTGCGACTGTTTTTAATGAAGAAATAGCTTGGGTAATAAGCGAAAATGCAGCACCAACTGCAATTGATACAAAAGGGGCAGTGAAATTTACGATTCAAGACGCAGAAGAAGTGCGAATTTATAATGAAGGATTAGCTGCCTATAGCACAATGACAGAAACAGGAGAAACAAAATGGGGGTTTTTAGATAAAGAGGGTAAGGTTAAAATCAATCCTCAGTTTTCAATTGTAGATAAATTTTCTGATGGAAAATGTGCAGTTAAAAATACAGATAACAAATGGGGATATATCGATAAGGAGGGTAAAATTACCATTAACTATCAATTTGAGGATGCTGTTTCATTTCGCAATGGTAAGGCTGTAGTTAGATCTGGTGGTAAAGCAGGTTTGATTGATGCGAAGGGAAAGTTTTTAATTAATCCTCAATTTACAGAGATGACAAACGATGGGGATGTTTTTCTTGTAAATCAAGATGGGAAATATGGTTGGATAGATAAAGATGGCAAAATAACGATTAACCCTCAGTTTGGTGATGCGTATCCATTTTCAGGAGGGAAGCTAGCAGCAGTCCTTTCTGGAAAAAATTGGGGTTATATTGATAAAGATGGCAAAATAAGTATCAACCCCCAGTTCGATAAAGCGCTTCCATTTAATGGTAAACTAGCTTTGGTACTTAGTGCCGGGAAAGTAGGATTTATTGACATGGATGGCAAATATGTTATCAATCCTCAATTTGATGGAGTTGCTGAGGATTTTGTATACTTTTTGTGCACAGGTAAGACAGGCTACGATAATGTTCACACAGATTTTTTTAATATTGGAGCGATTACTTCTAAAGTCAAATTTGACGCTCCCGATGGGATACCATTTAAATCTTCAATTTCAGATATTAAAAATAAATACAAAAAATCTAACGACGATTTTAGCAAACAGTCATCAGAAACGCAACTTGTATCACAAGGAAAAATTTTAAGGGATGTGACGTATGACTTCTACCTATATGGTGGTAGTCCTTGGAAATCCGAAGAAGTACAAGTGAACACAGGATATTATACTAATAATGAAACGCGATATACTTTTATGGAGGATTTCATTGCAAAAGGATACGCCTTTGTTATTAATCTCAATGGAAATGCAGGGAGTAAAAGTGATTTGATTTTTGCAGCATTGGAGCAATCCTTGACGGGCTTTACAAAAGTTGAAAATACGTCAGTAGAGAGCCGTGGTGTTACCTATAGAAATGCCAGTAATCAATCTGTCAATTTAATAAAAGAGGGGAATCAAATCATTATACTTATGGGAAGTGAAGGTGTAGCCATGTCTCAGTGATGTTAACATGCCTTGGACAAGTGCTTGTTTTGGGTTTTAGCATTGACTATTTTGGCCGCACGGCCACAGTAGCTGAATAAATTCAATACCTTATTTTATCAGTCTCGTTGATCATTAATTGATTTACTGAAATTCAATGTAAATGTTCTATGTGTATTTTTCACTAAATTCGCCACTCATGCGAGTACTAACATTCGTTTTTTTTTGCTTCATTACCTCCATGCTTCAGGCTCAGTTAGTGAGTGTCGATTATTTGATGGGGGAGAAGCAATCTACTGTTGATGTTTATCAAAAACCCGACAAATCGGTGCCTTCCATTATCCTGAAAACGAGCTTCGCCGATGATTCTATTTTAAATCCTCAGTTGGCCAAGGCATTGAAAGGGAAAGCGGTATATGAAATTCATCTGGTGTATTCGGAGTATCGGCAGGTAACCAGTTTCGATCAGCCTCAACTCAATCGTGTGCGTCTTGATAACCTGAAAAAAATAGCGCCTCAGCTTTTTAATTCGACTACCATAAAATGGAAATTCATCGCGCAAACAGGCTGCCATAATATGGAAGAATGCCAGAAGTATTTTCATGGTTTTGTCGTTTTTTTTCAGCAGCCAACCACTAAAGAAACAACCAAAAAAGATGCCGACTTTTTAGATGCAAACTTTAAACTCGAGCCTGTAGATACCATCGAGGAAACAAAAAAGAAAAAAGTTCGTGTAGGAACGTATTATATTCCAAAAGCGAAATGGAAACAAAAACGTGATATCCGATACGATAAGGCTGGAATATGGAACAGGAAGCGAAAAAATATTTATGATACCTTGCTCGTGCATACCAAGCGTATCATCTACGACTATCCGTTCAAATATTATATGACGGATAAAAAATATTTTATCGATAGTACTATTTTTAAGATATTGAAACGAAACCAATGGAATAAGATGTTGCTGGTAACCGATGTCACGGGTAGCATGACCCAATATATTTTGCAGCTTCTCGCCTGGACTTCCGTCGAGTCGAATTTAAAACGAATACGGTCGGTGGTGGTTTTCAATGATGGGGATAATCGACCCGACGTATCCAAGCCCATGGGAAACACGGGAGGGATTTATTTTATTTCGCCACAGTCGGCCGAATTTGTGTTTAAGGAATTACGTAAAGTAATGGCTAAAGGTAACGGTGGTGGCGACGTGCCTGAAAATGATATTGAGGCGCTACTAAAAGCCTTTGAGAATTGTAAAGATTGTAGTGAAGCCATTTTAATTGCCGACAATTTGAGCGATTGTCGAGATTTCCCACTGCTTTGGAAGGTTAAGAAACCGGTACAAATAGTTTTGTGCGGCACCAATGATGGTATAAACACACAATACCTTGAAATAGCAAGAAAAACAGGCGGAAGTATTCATACCATCGAGCAAGATATTAGCAACTTATCCAAGCTTAATGAAGGCGATACCTTCTATGTGGGCTCACAAAAATTTATGCTAAAAGACGAGAAGTTTGTTTTAACGCGTTAACGCAACCACACCGCCCCTAAGGTGTTGGAACATTGGGGTCGTTAACGATATCACTGTCGGGCATTGAATTAATCAATTTCAGATACGCATCTTGTGCCGAGTCCATCGCATGTTGTGTTCTCTTCTCTAAAGAGTCGGCTTTCTGTTCCTCTTTTTGCTTTTTTACATCGTTTTGGCCCGTACAGGAAAAGGTTGTAGCAAATAGGAATCCCAGCGTAGTTAAAAGAATCGATCGTCTCATATTATTTAAGGGTTGCGAATTGGCTTCAAAAGTAATACAAATTTATTTTTATGAGTAAAGTTTAACAATTACCTTTGTAGCAGAAGTAAATCAAACCATTAATTCACAAAAGTATCATGAAATTTAAATTTTTATTTGCAGCTACTGTAGTTGCTTTTTTAGTCGCTTCTTGCGGCGGTGTCGACAAAGGATTAGTAGATAATATTGCCAAATTCGAAGGCGAATGGACTGCGATGGTAACCCATGTAAATGGAATGGCTGATACCATGACCACGGTGGCCGCTGAGACCACAAAAGCATGCGAAGAAGCGTGTAATAAAGAGTGTACCGACAAGAAAATGAAAGCATCTATGGACAGCTTGAAAATGAATTGTGCCGGCAAAGAGGGGATGAGCATGACCATTAAAAACATCACCGATTTTAAAGCGAAATTAAAATTGAAAACAGAAGAGTTTACCGCTTGGAAAGCTAAAGTGATGAGTGGAGAAGTAAAAGGAGATGAAGCCGTTAAAAAATTAAAAGAGTTTCAGGATGAATTAATAGCAAATCAAGATCCAATGAATTCATTTCAAGGAGCATTTGATATGTCGAAAGAAGAGTGTATGGCTGCATGTACTACGAGCAAAGATTGCTGCGAGAAGAAATAATCAAAACAAATAATATTAAAAAAGGCTGCTTGATTAAGGCAGCCTTTTTTATTTTTGCAGTATGGAAGATAAAATTAATTCGTCGAGAGCACCCGAACCGGTAGGCCTATATCCGCACGCACGCCGGGTGGGTAATTTACTTTTCTTGTCGGGCGTAGGCCCACGTGAACGCGGAAAGGAAAAGATTCCCGGTGTGGAGCTCAATGAAGCGGGAGAAATTATTAGCTATGATATTGAAGCCCAATGCCACAGTGTATTTCGAAATATTAGATATATCCTGGAAGAGGCGGGAAGCAGCTGGGACAACATTATTGATGTTACCGTGTTTCTTACCAATATGAAAGATGATTTTAAAATCTATAATAGAATTTATGCCGACTATTTCAAGGAGAATCTTCCATGCAGAACCACCTGTGAAATTAACTGCCTGCCTACTCCAATTGCTATCGAACTCAAGGTAATAGCAACCATTTAGTACGTAATCTACTAATACATGATGATTTTTTTTGTGATCGTAAACGTTGGCGTTGATACGGTAAGATAATATATCCCGGGACTTTTAACGCGATTTGGAGTGATACTAAAATTATTGCCGCTGAAATGATCACTTGCAATGAGTTGTTGTAAATTATTCGTTATGCTATAACTTCCTGATTCTTCCAGAGGAAGAGTAACGAATAAGTCGCTTTTGCCCATCATGAAATTCAACGAATTAACGAGTTTTATAGGCTCCTGATTATTTATTAAGCGTGTACTTATGCCATTATACCAAGGTAGTATATGGGTTTCGGCGAAGGTACGCCAAATCACCTCTGCATGAATACCGTTAAAAAGAGTCGTATCCGATTTTATGATTAGCAAGGCCGCTTGCGACATCGATAGGTTATTACTTAGGTAGTAGAGGGTTTGAATACCTAATTTATCGGTCACCGTTTTCCCTAATTTGAAATAAATCCGCATGAGTGCGCTCGACCATATTTCGCTGTTGTCATATACATTACCGGTGAGAGCCTGAGGGTAAATTTTAGGGCTTGCTACCGATCGCCCGGAATAGGTCGGGGCATTATTTCCATCCCAGAAGCCAAACTTTTTCCATCCAAAACTGTCGATGCCCATTTTATAGGAAGTGGCAAAATAATCCATCAATCCTTCCTCCATCGCCTGTCTTTCCAAACCATTATTAGTAGAGGGTGAGGCATATTCTCGCAAGCTATGCGAGTACTCGTGAACGATGGTTTGTGCATCTTCCGCATCATCAATTCCTCCGGTTCCATACGCCAAACCCCAGCCAGGAAGATACATGGAGTTATCGGCTTGAATGGCGTGAGCATCATACGGAGTAGGACGAAAACCCAAGGAATCGTACCCCAAGCTGTTGATATAGTTTTGAAACGTAGTGATATGATAAAATACCATCATATCTTCAAATTCATGTTGATGGCGGGTGAAATCAAAAACGGTATCAAGTACTTTAAATACAGGCTCAAACGACGTATTGTTGTTGTATTTAGCGGGGACTAAATATTTATTGGAAAGCCAGAAGGTATCATTTTTGAAATTACAGGTTACATTTTTCCAAATTCGTTGGGCATTGAGCACGGCAACATCACTATCGTTATAGTCGAGATATGGGGCTGCATAGTTTTTATGTGCAGAGGTTAAAGGGTCGGGATAAAATACTTTAACTCGTATCGTTGTATCTTTGAGTTGGCTGCGCAGAGCGAGGTCGGTTCTCAAGAGTATTTGCCTGTTGTCGCCCGTTAATATTTCATTGATGGTCTCTTCTTCTCTATTCCATTCGATGGTTCTAGTGGCTAGCACCCAATTCTTTTGATGGAAATACCAGCAAGCATTGGGTGCGGAAGTTACGGTCTCGGGGAGGTCATAAAAAAGGTCATGCATCACCAGTATGGCGTGTGATGTGTTTTCTACTATAACTTTCGAAAAACCATGATACACTTCGATCTCATTTTTCCGTTGTGTGAACGTATAAATCTTCGCGTATTGATTCTCCGAATAATGAGATAGCACCAACTCACAGCCCAATTCTTTTTGAATGAAATGTTGAATGCTGGAGGCCTCCGTGGTATTACATACAGCGGCATCATAATAGTTCATTTTTACGTCACGTTGCGAATAAAATGAGCTTTCATTTTGCGAATGTGCGAGATGATATCCGAATAAAAGAAGTAAAAAGAATAAGAGGTTCCGCATAAAGTACAAGTGTATCAAATAATATCGAAAAATTTTGTTAAATGGTTGTATTGCGCACATCCTCAAAAGAAAAAGTGCAAGCTGAGTATCAGTTTGCACTTTTTCGAAATGGGGTATTCGTTTGATCTATTATACCGTATTGATCTTTATTTTTTTGCCAATTTCCACCACGTCATTCTTAAATTGTTTATCGGTTTCCATTAAGTCGTTAACCGTTTGGCAGGCATGAATAACGGTGCTATGGTCGCGTCCACCAAAAAACATTCCAATCGTTTTTAATGACGATTTGGTTAGGTCTTTGGCAAAAAACATTGAAATTTGACGAGCTTGTACAATCTCACGTTTACGTGTCTTCGATTTAACCAACTCCACCGAAATTTTATAATAGTCGCATACTACTTTTTGAATATAATCGATACTTATCTCTCTGCTCGAGTTCTTCACAAAATTCTTAATCATTTGTTTTGCTAAGTCTAAATCTATTTGCCTTCTATTAAGTGAAGCTTGGGCTAATAGTGAAATCATTGCACCTTCCAGCTCGCGAATATTGGTATTAATATTATGAGCAACAAACTCCACTACCTCTTGTGGTAATTGCACACCCTCCTGATACATTTTTTGTTTTAGGATTTCGATACGAGTCTCAAAGTCGGGGGTGGTAAGCTCAGCACTCAGGCCCCATTTAAATCGACTCAATAGGCGTTCGTCCATGCCTTTTAAATCTTTTGGGGCTCTATCGCTTGTTAAAATCAATTGCTTGCCCGATTGGTGCAAGGCATTGAATATCTGGAAAAATATTTCTTGTGTTTTTTCTCTGCCGCTTAAAAACTGCACATCATCTAAAATAAGCACATCAATATACTGGTAGAAATTCATGAAGTCGTTAAACTTTTCATTCCTCATGCTGTCAACGAATTGATTGGTGAACTTATCAGAGCTAACGTACAGTACAATCTTATTTTTGTGCAGTTGTTTTATTTGATTGCCTATGGCATGCACTAAATGGGTTTTGCCTAAGCCCACACCCCCAAAAATCATTAATGGGTTGAATGCAGTGCCCGCAGGCTTTGCTGCTACAGTCGTTCCGGCAGTACGTGCCAAACGGTTGCTCTCCCCTTCTAAAAAGCTATCAAAAACATACTTCTGATTCAGATTGCTTTCTATATTGTATTTTTTAATGCCGGGAATTACAAAAGGGTTTTTAATGGTTGTTCCTACATTAAAAGGAATATTTACTTCGTTATTTTCGTTTTTTTGACCATGAGCCGTTGGCAAATTTATCGTATATGGTTTTGCATTATTGTTTTCTATAATAATACTATATTCTAATCTACCATCTTTTCCTAATTCCTGTTTAATGGTTTTGCGAAGCAAGGTTACATAATGTTCTTCCAGCCACTCATAAAAAAATTGGCTCGGCACCTGAATGGTTAAAATATTATTTTCTAACTTAATTGGAATAATTGGCTCGAACCAAGTTTTGAAACTTTGTGCTGGCAAATTATCTTGTATCAATTTTAAACAGTTCACCCAGATGCTTGAATGACTTCTTTCCGTAACTTGCGTAGACATAGACAATATTTCGTATGTTAAGTAAACTCTTGTAATTATATGTAAAACTCGCCCCCCGGTTATTTTTTAAGCCAACTTCTCCTTAATAACAAAATTTAAGTGTGTAAAAATTGTGTCATTTAATTACTTATCAATAAAATAATGTTGAGAATTTGATTTTAAATCCTGTTGTAAAAGTGAAGTAAATTGTATTCATAAAAAAATTTATTTTTATTTATTTTCACTTGTTTTTTTACGAATCATTACAGTATGATGTTTCGACCATTTTTTCTTAGATTTTTTCTCGAGAAAAAAATCTACTCTGCCTAAATTTATGCCTGCCCACCCCACTTGGAAAATTAAAACTTCATCTCCAACACTGTTTTTCATGCTAGCCGGTGCATCCATAAAGGTATGTGTGTGTCCACCAATAATAAAGTCAATTCCCTCTGTATTTTGTGCCAAAACCTCATCGCTGATGGTGTTGTCTTTGTACTTGTAACCTAGATGGGATAAGCAAATCACCAATTCACAATGTTCTTCGTCTCTTAGCTCTTTCGAAATTTTATTCGCTACTTTAATCGGCTCATTATAACGTGTATCACCGCACATTTTTGCCGGAACCAGGCCATCTAATTTAATGCCTATCCCAAACACTCCAATACGCACTCCGTCTTTAACGAATACTTGATATGGTTTAAATTTATTTTTTAATATCGTGTCATCGAAATTATAATTGGCATTTAAAATGGGGAAGTTAGCGTTGGGTAATTGCTTGAGCAATCCTTCCAGTCCGGCATCAAAATCATGGTTTCCTAAAGTGCTCGCATCATACCCCATTTTACTCATTAGCTTGTATTCTAGCTCTCCTCCAAAAAAATTAAAATAGGGCGTACCTTGAAATACATCACCATCATCGAGTAAAAGAACATTCTTTTCGGTTTTGCGTATTTCTTGGATTATTCGGGCGCGGTATACGGCTCCTCCCATGCCGGCAAATTTGCCTCCGTCATCAGGGAATGGCTCGATACGGCTATGCCAGTCATTGGTGTGTAATACGGTAATTTTTACATACTCGCTGGTATTCGCTAATAACTCTTTTGGGAAGCTATAAAGCGCCATAAATGCAGTAGTGCCTGCCACGTCGCGCAAAAACTTACGCCTACTTTTGTAATTGTACTCTACCATCGGTCGTTTTATTTAAAGGTTGAGGATGGGCTTTGAAATAATCGAAAAGCATGTCGCGTAATTTCATGTTTTTTGTTTCCTTTGGCAGCTCCTTTAGAAATAACATATTATCTCCGCCATTGGCTAGGTAATCATTGGTGGCATAGGTGTATTTTTTATTTAAATCCAATGCTTCCTGGTTTACCGTGATATTCGTCGGGCGGTCGTTTTTAATGAAATAGCGAACGCCAGAAATTGGGTCTCCACCTCGCTTTGCGCTATATTCCAGTATTTTTTCTAAGGTCGTACCATCAATGGTCATCACGACAATTTCGTTGTCGAAGGGCATCAATTCATAAATTGTTGTTACTTTAATATCTCCTACCTGAATTCCTTGAATTCGTAACCCTCCGCTATTAAAGAAAGCGACATCTATTTTTTTATTATATATCATTTCGGCTTGTTCGCGAATGGCATCTGCAAAGAAATCACCTAAGCTTCCTTCCGGTTTCTTGCTGGTAAGCGCCACCAAATTGGTGCCAATCACAACATTCATTTGAGAATCAATGGCATCCTTATAGGGTGCAATAATGGTACTCATCACCGTGTCGGGGTTAAGGCGGTTTTGTTTCTGTTCCAGATGGTATGTATTCCATTGAACCTGTGTTGTATGATACGATTTACAGGAGATTAGGAAGAAGAGGAGTACGTATGGATATTTTTTTAGCATAGAGGATATCAAGGGTGCAAAGATGGGAAGAACAGGGGTAATAAAAATTTTCTTTTTTATGTTTTTTATCGGTATTATCCTCATTTTATTTGCACCACGAATTATAAATTCTGTCTTTGTTCCAGAGTGAATTAATCTGTAAATTCGCGCTTCCAAAAAATAATCTGATTTTATGTTCGATAACCTTAGTACTAAACTTGACAGAGCCTTTAAAGTATTAAAAGGCCAGGGCCGAATTACCGAAATTAATGTTGCCGAAACCGTCAAAGAAATTCGCCGTGCTTTATTGGATGCGGATGTAAATTATAAGATAGCTAAAGATTTTACCGACAAAGTGAAGCAGGAAGCCTTAGGGCAAAATGTACTCACGTCGGTCTCTCCGGGCCAGTTGATGGTGAAAATAATGCAAGATCAACTCACCGAACTTATGGGGGGGCAGGCTCGAGATATTAATATCAAAGGTAATCCAACCGTTATTTTGATGAGTGGCTTACAGGGAAGTGGAAAGACTACCTTTTCGGGTAAATTAGCAAAATTATTAAAAGAGAAACGTGGAAAGAACCCATTGCTGGTAGCCTGCGATATATACAGGCCGGCGGCAATCGATCAGTTAAAAGTTTTAGGAGAGCAAATAGGGGTGAAAGTTTATGCCGAGCCCGAAAACAAAGACGCTGTTCAGATTGCGTTGAATGCATTGAAAGAAGCAAAGCAACTCGGCGTGCATGATGTAGTGATTATTGATACTGCCGGTCGATTAGCGGTTGATGATCAGATGATGAATGAAATTGCTCGAATCAAGGCAGCAATTAACCCTCATGAAATATTGTTTGTTGTTGATTCAATGACCGGGCAAGATGCTGTGAATACCGCCAAAGCATTTAACGAACGCCTAAATTTTGATGGTGTAATATTAACCAAGCTCGATGGTGATACTCGCGGTGGAGCGGCACTCTCGATCATGAGTGTGGTGCAAAAACCGATTAAATTTGTGGGTACCGGTGAAAAACTGGATGCCATCGATGTGTTTTATCCCGATAGGATGGCTTCTCGTATTTTAGGGATGGGAGATATTGTGAGTTTAGTAGAAAAAGCGCAAGAAAATTTCGACCAGGAAGAAGCATCACGCTTAGCGAAAAAAATAAGTAAGAATGAATTTAACTTCGACGATTTTTTATCGCAACTTGGCCAAATTAAAAAGATGGGTAATATAAAGGATTTGATGGGCATGATTCCTGGCGTGGGTAAGGCCATAAAAGATGTTGATATCGATGAAAATTCTTTTAAAGGGATCGAAGCCATTATTACCAGTATGACCGCTGAAGAGCGCAAACATCCCGATACCTTCACCGGCTCGCGGCGGCAACGAGTTGCCAAAGGCAGTGGACGTTCGATACAAGAAGTAAACGACCTGATTAAACAGTTTGAAGAGATGCGTAAGATGATGAAGACCATGAATAAATTTCAGGGTATGGGACGCAGTCTTAAAAATATGCCGATGTTTAAATAAGCAGTGAAGCGAGAAATTATTAATTAACGATTACCTTATAACTCAAAACCGATGACTGAAAAAGAAATTTTAAAAGCCCTGATGAATGTTGAAGATCCTGATTTAAAAAAGGATATTGTTACCTTGGGAATGGTGCGTAATATTGTAATTGATGGAAAGAACGTTTCTTTCACGATTGTACTTACTACCCCGGCCTGTCCGATGAAAGAGATGATACAAAGAGCCAGTGAAAATGCGGTTAAATTTTTTGTCGACAAAGAAGCCGATATAACCATTACCATGAGTAGTGAAGTAACTTCACTTCGTGATAAAAACACGGTATTGCCGGGCGTAAAAAATATTGTGGCGGTAGCTTCCGGTAAAGGAGGTGTAGGTAAATCAACGGTGGCCGTAAATTTAGCCATCGGCCTGGCACAGCTGGGTGCCAAAGTGGGATTGCTCGATGGTGATATTTATGGCCCTTCTATCCCGTTGATGTTGGGAATGGAAGAGGAGAAGCCGCTCTTAGAGGACTTCGAAGGGAAAAACTATATGCTTCCTTTGGAGAAATTTGGAATTAAAATATTATCTGTTGGTTTCTTGGTGGATAAAATGCAACCCGTTGTTTGGCGTGGCCCTATGGTATCGAACGCAATTCGTCAGTTTGTAAATGATGTAAAATGGGGTGAACTCGATTATCTTGTACTTGATTTGCCCCCCGGAACCGGAGATGTTCATATAACCATTGCACAGGCGGCTAATATAAGTGGCGTTGTTATGGTTACAACACCTCAGGAGGCTAGCCTTAACGATTGCCGAAAAGCAGTAAATATGTTTGCTATGCAAGGTATAAATATTCCCATATTAGGAGTCGTAGAGAATATGGCCTATTTCACACCTGCTGAACTGCCGGAGAATAAATATTACCTTTTTGGAAAAGATGGTGGTAAAAAAATCGCAGAAGAATTTAAGCTTCCCTTTTTAGGTGATGTGCCAATTTACCAAAGTATTCAGGAAGGTGGCGATGCCGGTAATCCAGCCGTTTTGGGTAACGGGCCTGATGCCATTGCGTTGCAATTGATTGCTCAAAATGTAGCACAACAAATTGCGGTGATGAATGCCAGTTAAGGATTAGCTTTCGTATACTTTTCTCAGCTCTTTTTTTAATATTCTTTTCACTATAATTGTAATTCAATAGCCATACCATCTCGTTTTTATGCCCATCAATCAAAAGGAAATAGAAGCCTACAGCAACCTTGAAATAATCGCAAAGCAGGTGGTGGAAGGCTTTATTACTGGATTGCATAAAAGTCCGTTTCATGGTTTTAGTGTGGAGTTTGCCGAGCATAGAATTTATAATTCGGGTGAAAGCACGCGTTATATCGATTGGAAATTATACGGACGAACGGATAAGCTTTATGTAAAAAGATTCGAAGAAGAAACCAATTTGCGCTGCCAGATACTAATGGATAACTCTTCTTCAATGTACTTCCCGGAAGGAACAAATAACAAGATGAAATTCTCGGTTTATGCTGCTGCGGCATTGGTTCACCTCTTAAAAAAACAGCGAGATGCCTTTGGTTTAACTGTTTTTAATAGTGAAGTGCATTTTAATATGGATGCCAAGAGCAGCGTGGTACAGCAAAAATTACTTTGGCAACAGCTCGATAAGCTTCTCATAAAACCAAAAGAAAGCAAAACGACGAAGGTGGCTGCGGCCCTTCATCAAATTGCGGAGAGTATTCATAAGCGTAGTATGGTGGTTATTTTCAGCGATATGATGAACAGCATGGATGATGATGAAAATATATTTAATGCGCTGCAACATTTGAAGTACAATAAGCATGAAGTGATGCTTTTCCATGTAGTCGATAAAGGCAAAGAGATAGATTTTGATTTTGAAAGTCGCCCGTATGAATTTATCGATTTGGAAACCGGACAACAGGTTAAGGTTCATAGTAATGCGGTGAAGGATTCCTATAAGAAAGCCGTCATGGATTATACAGCAGCACTAATTAATAAATGCGCTCAATATAAAATCGACTTTATTGAAGCCGATATTTCAAGAGGCTTTAGCCAGGTGCTTACCCCCTATTTAGTGAAGCGGGAGAGGATGATAAAATAATAGGTAATTTTCTCCGTGGTTAAAACAACTCACTATTTCCGTTTAGGAATTCGGCAATCCCCATTCTTTTTTTTCCTTCAAGCTGCACTTCTACTAAATGGATGAATCCATTGCCTACCGCAACTTTTAAACCGTGCTTTTCTTTTATATAGCTACCGAAGCGATAGGTATGATTTACGGATTCTTTGGTTGCCGAAAAAATCCTAAAAACTTTGCCGCCTAAAATGGTCGATGCCGCAGGGTAGGGGCTAAGGCCTCTTATTTTATTATAAACTTCGTTCACGTCTTTAGAAAAATCAAGGACACCGTCGGGTTTAAAAATTTTTGGTGCTAGCTTAAGTTTGGCGAACATGGGCTGAGGGGTTTCCGGGAAACTGTTCGATTCGATGGCCTGGATGGTTTGCAACACCAAAGCTGCTCCAATGTTCATCATTCGGTTGTGCAGCTCTCCTGCCGTTTCGTCATCAGCGATTGAAATTTTTTCACTGAAAATAATATTGCCGGTGTCGATTTCCTGTTTCAAAAAGAACGTAGAGAGACCCGTTTCTTTTTCCCCATTGATAATGGCCCAGTTTATTGGTGCCGCTCCTCGATATTGTGGTAATAAAGAGGCGTGTAAATTAATGGTACCCAACTGGGGTAAATTCCAAACCACTTCAGGTAACATTCGAAATGCGATGACTACCCCTAAATCAGGTTGAAGCGCTCTCAAGGTTGCAATAAATTCAGGATCCTTGAGTTTTTCGGGTTGAAGAATTTTTAGATGATGTTGTAATGCATATTCTTTTACCGGAGAAAATTGCACCTTCAAGCCACGACCAGCAGGCTTATCCGGCCCTGTAATTACGGCTACGATATCCAATCTGTTCTCATGCATCTTTTTTAAGGAGGCTACAGCAAATTCGGGATTACCAATGAAAATGATGCGCATGTTTGAATGGGCTAGGTTAGGGTGATAATAAAACGTTCCTCATCCAATTTATTCCTAGTCGTATTTTTTTTGTTGCCGGGTCAATGAATTTATAACAATGCTTTAATAAGGGTTTCTACACTCATCCCTTCCGCTTCCGCTTTGTAGTTTTTAATAATTCGATGACGTAAAACATCATACGCTACGGCTTGTACATCCTCAATATCGGGCGAATATTTGCCTCGTAATAAGGCATGGCATTTGGCTCCTAAAATCAAATACTGGCTTGCCCTTGGGCCTGCACCATAACTCACATATTTACGTGACGTTTCATTTGCGAATTCGCTCACATTACGCGTTTTATTTACTACTCTTACCGCATATTCTATTACATTATCGGGCACGGTAACTTTTCGTACCAAGGCTTGATAGGAAATGATATCTTCTGCCGAAAGTATTTTGTTTAACGTAACGCTTCGGTCAACGGTTGTATTTTTAACGATATCTACTTCTTCTGCAAACGATGGATAATCCAAGATCACATTAAACATGAAGCGGTCTAATTGTGCTTCCGGTAAAGGGTATGTGCCCTCCTGTTCAATGGGGTTTTGGGTGGCAAGTACAAAAAAAGGATTGGGTAAAATATGTTGAACACCATTAATGGTGATGGTACGTTCCTGCATCGCCTCTAGCAGTGCAGCTTGTGTTTTTGGAGGCGTACGATTAATTTCATCGGCAAGAACAATATTCGCAAATAAAGCACCTTTTATAAACTTGAAATTACGGTTCTCATCCAATATCTCACTGCCGGTAATATCACTGGGCATCAGGTCAGGTGTAAACTGAATTCGATTATAGTTTAGGTCAAGTACTTTAGAGATGGTTTGTACTAATAGGGTCTTTGCCAAGCCGGGCACCCCTACCAATAGACAATGGCCGTTACAAAAAATAGCAGTTAGTACGGCTTCAACAACAGCCGTTTGACCGACAATGATTTTGGCGGTTTCCTGCTGTAGTAATTTAAATTTTAGGGCTAAGTCTTCGGCTCTTTCGATGTCGTTCATTGATTATAAAATTTTATTCAGGCAATCTTTGTAGTTGTCTTTTACGTGATAGTAGCTTTTGTTTTTTTCTTTTACGAGCCATTTTTTCAATATCTCATATTGTTTTGCCTCTAGTGCTTTGGCTTGTATTTTCTGGTAGTCGTCTTTCATGTTCATCACATGAGGAGGCGATTCACTCTTCAGGTATAGCAAACGATAAACGATGGAGCCATCTTCCAAATTAAGTTGTAATGGCTCTGTTATCTCTCCTGTTTTTAGTTTGGAAACGAGCTCGTAGGTTTCTTTGTCTAATTGATTTACCGCAATTTTGGTGCTTCCCGTATTCGGGTCAAGAAAAAAGCCTCCATTAAAACTGGTACGTTCGTCGTCACTATATTTTTTACACGCATCTTCAAATTTGAGGCTATCACGTAAGATCAGGTTACGCAAGCTGTCTAAAAATCGTCGGGCATCATCATAATCTTTACTTATCATAATAGGCCGTATCAATAGATGACGTACTTTCACGTGATCGCCTTTTCGATAGATAAGCTGCATGATATGATATCCGAATTCTGTTTCAATAATGGGTGAGATGGTATCATTATGAAGTTTAAAGGCCATCGCTTCAAATTGTGCTACCATGGCACCTCGTCCAAATTCGTCCATTTCACCTCCATTGCGTGCACTCCCTTTATCGTCGCTATAGAGTAAGGCCATGGTACGGAAGCTCGTGCCTGTGATGATTTGATTTCGTATATCCGTTATTTTATCATATGCAACTCTCTTTTCTTCGGAAGTTACCTTTGGCTTGCGCATGAACTGTGCAATTTCTATTTCTGCATCGAAGTTTGGCAAGCTGTCTTTCGGATATTTATGATAATAAGCTACGACTTCATTAGGCGATACTTTTACCCCACCTACCAGTTTCTCTCGTTGTTGTTGTATGAGGAGTTCATCTCTTATCTTCTCCCGGTTCTCACTCTTAAGTTGCGACACCGTCTTTCCAATTTGTTCTTCCATTTTTCGTTCACTTCCGTAGAGTGAAACGAAGTAGCTAACTCTTTTGTTAAGTTCTGCATCAATACGATCTTCAGCTACTTCTAAACTGTCCAAGTCGGCACGCATGAGCATGAATTTACGAATGAGTAATTGGTTGAAAATATCACATCGAACCGCGTCGTCATTAATGTTGGTGACTTGCTTCTTTTGCTGCTCCAGCTCCAATTCAAATTCGGAATGTAACAGCGTCTTATTTCCAACTACCGCGATGATCTCATCGGCAACAATCGGTTGAGCATTCGTTTTTAGTTGCGCTCCAAGCAGTAGGAGGGCGATTAAAAATGTTTTCAGGGTAACGTTCAGGTGGCTATTCAATTTATTTTTATGTCGTTAGTGTTTAATGCATCATCCATCATCTTTCGCTCCAATTCTTCCATTAGTTTTACTTTACGGTTGTTTAGGATGGTTGCTTTAATTACGTCCTTTACGAAGGGTAACTCGGAAATGCTATTTTTTATTTTAAAATTTAAAATTTTCACAAAGTATATGTATTTGTCGTCGAATACTTCGATATTTTTGTTGTTTTGTATAAATTGCTCCTGGTCATACGTTTTTATGGGTACTTCCTTTAATAAGTCGTTAAATTCAAGCCAGATACTGCTTTTGAAGAAATAATTAGCAGCATTCTTCTGGCAATAATCAATAAAAGCATAGTCATTATCTACTGTTGCATTTTGCATTTTAGCCCGTATCTTATTTACATCGTTTCTGGTTTTTTCGTATTTTACGTAATTCAATTGAAGGATGTTACTTTTTTGTTCGAAATTATTTTTGTTCGCGTCGTAAAATTCTTGGATCTCTTGTTCACTTAATAGCGTATCTAAACGCTGACGCACGAGTTCTTTCTCATATAAATAAATAATTAAACTATTTCGGTATTCATCCAGCTGCTGTGTTACATTTTTTTCCTCATCGGTTAAGTTCTCATTTGCTTTCTTCAAAAGTAACTGCTGCTTAACCCAGTTGTTTATAAATTCCTTCACCAATGCTAAGCTATCTTCTTTGTTTTTTTCTTTGGTGTTTAAGGCCACCAAATCACTCTCATAAAGTCGTGCCTCGTAAACGGTTGCAATGGTTTTTCCATGCGTATCTTTTTTACTAAACGGATTATATCTTTCTGCTTGCTTACAATAGCCAAAAAGTAAAAGTATGATGAATAAAGTGTAATGAGGTTTAAGCCGTTCCACCCTACTATTCATGCTTTTCAAAATCATTATTTCAATATCGATTTTACGACTTCTTCGTCAACAACGATGGGGTATTTTTCACGAAGTTCCATAATCCATTGTTTCTCCAGATAGTTCTGATATTCGGAAGTGAAAGTTCCTCTTGCTTCGCTTAATAATTTAGTTTGTGAAGGCATTACTTGGTGAACAATGGCAAATCGGGTATCCGATATTTTTTGAGATCCTTTTACCCATTTTAAAGAGTCAATAGAAGCGTTTTCCCCACGTTCGTATTTGCCCTTCTTAATGGTTATATTTAAGGCATTGGTTTTGTTTAGCGCATCCAATATGCTGTCAGTTTCGATGCCTTTAGACACCATTTTATAGGCTCTCTTGCAAAGTTGTTTGTCGGCGCAATCATATTTTGTTACTTCAATCCTTTCTTTCCAAATATGTTCATGGGCATGGGCTTCATAAAATTTTTGTAAACCTACGGTATCGCTCACGGCCTTACTCCATACCATCTTGTCGGTTAAGTCGAAAAGTAAAATGCCATCACGGTATTCTTTATAAATGTATTTGAAGGCTTGGTTGGTTTCAGCCAAATTACGTTCGGCATATTCATATACGGCGTTACTTAAAAAGTCCTTATACATGCCACTCGTTATCGCTTGAATACTTGTTTTCTTTTGAGGGGTTTGGTAGGACATGATATAGTTGGCAAAATCGTACTGGGTTAGTTTTTGTGTGCCTAATGAAAACATGGTTTTCCCTTTTAACTTTCGGAGCACTGCGCTATCGATCTTCCATAAGCCGTTGAGTAGCGTTGAATCAACTAGTTTTAGGAAGTCAGCAAAGGCTGCATCGACCTCTTTGAATTGATTTGCTATTTTTATGCTGTCAATAACCACCGTTTTATTAATGTCACTCCTTCCATCCCTTTGTATCTTTTGCATAAGGCCCTCTCTCATCTCTTCGAAAGAACTCGCCGCCTTTATTTCCAAGCGTTTTACTATATGCCATCCAAACTCCGACTTAATGGGTTCGGAGATGTCGTTGTCGTTTTTCAAACTAAAGCTAGCGGCCTTAATTTCCTCCGGGTATCGGCTGGTACTGGATATCCAATTAAGCAAACCGCCATTTTGATTGGTATAAAAATCTTCACTGAACTGCTTGCATAAATCATCCCATTTCTCACCCTTTTTTAGTCGCTCATAGAGGGCAAATATTTTAGATCTCGACGAAGTGGTGTCCGTTTCTGCAATAATTTTTTCTCTGTTAGGGTCACTAATGTTTACCATAATATGGGCAATCTTCACCTCTCCACGTGCTGCTCTTCGGTCGGTAACTTTTATCAGGTGGTAGCCAAATTGAGTTCGAATTGGAGCCGAAATATCACCTATAGCAGTATTGTATGCTCCCGATTCGAAAGAATAAATCATGTTAAATGCCGTGAAAAAACCAAGATTCCCTAAGTTTCTGGTAGCCGATGGGTCATCGCTAAAATTATAAGCAGCACTGTCGAAACTCAAAACGCCTTTCATTACTTTATCTCGTATGTCCATCGCTTTCTTATACGCTGCTAAGGTGTCTTTTGGCATATCATTAGGTCCGCAGTTAATAAGAATATGGGAGGCTTTAATTTCGAATAACATCCTATCGTATGCTTCTTTAACCAATAAGTCAGTAACTTTTTTGCTGGTTAAATACGGCTGGGCCAATTGCTTACGATACCCTTCCAACTCTTGCTTGAAGCCTTCCAACGTATCCATCCCTAAAACTTCTGCTGCTTTTACTTTCAGTTTGAAGTTCTCGTATAACTCCAAATACTCCCGAACCGATTTCTCATCGTAGGTAATGGTATGGTTGTTTTTTTGATAAACGCGTAAAAATTCGTCTTTACTTACCGGCGTTGAGCCATAGGTGAATATAGTTTGTGCTTTTGCACTGATAAAATAGAGACTAAAAATCAGAAGGAGCAGCCTTTTCATGTGAGGTGGTATTTTTTTTTTAAAACATGCGAAAATAGGATTTAAAATTCAATTTTTTATTGATAATATTGTACAAAAGGTGTTAAAACAGCCTCCATTTTTCGACTAATTCACTATGCAACACGAATTGATTATGTTTGTAAGAAATTAAGATTCCAGCATGAAATATATACTATCGCTTTCTCTCCTTGTTTTCTTTAGCGCCTGTAATTCAGGTAACACCAGTTTGCAACATAAGGAAGCTCAACAACGGGTTCAAGTGTTTTTGGACCATTACAACAGCACCTACCAACAATTGGCCACCATTTCCAATGAAGCACAGTGGAAAACCAATACCTATATAAAAAAGGACGATTCGATTACCGGTAAAGATAATGATGCGGCGGCGAAAGCCTTGGCCGACTTTACCGGAAGTCAGGAAATTATCGATCGTGTGTTGTCGTACTTGAAATTAAAGGAGGTTCTCACCGAACTACAAAATAAAGAGTTAAACGCGATATTGTATGCGGCTGCCAATAACCCACAAAGCTTGAAAGAATTGGTGCAACAACGTATCAATGCAGAAACCGAGCAGACCAAGAATTTATTTGGATTTAACTTTACGTTAAATGGGAAGAAGGTAAGTACCAATGACATCGATGGGATATTGAATGAATCAAAGGATTTGGTGTTGCGGGAGAAGGCTTGGAATTCGAGTAAAGAAGTGGGTACAACGTTGAAAGCAGGGCTGGTGAATTTACAGATGCTGCGCAACAAAACGGTGCAGCCTTTAGGTTATCGCGACTTCTTTACGTATCAGGTAAGCGACTATGGTATGACAACCGAGGAGATGATGCAGTTAAACAAAGAAATGATTCAGCAGGTATGGCCTCTATACCGCGAATTACATACTTGGGCTCGTTATGAATTGGCGAAAAAATACAAGGTGAATAAAGTACCCGATGAGCTCCCTTCCCATTGGTTAAGCAATCGTTGGGGGCAAGACTGGAGTGCCATGGTGGATGTGGCTGGTTTGAATTTAGACAGCGCTTTAAAAACTAAAAATAAAGAATGGTTTGCAGAGCAAGCGGAACGATTTTATGTGAGTCTAGGCTTTTCGGCGCTACCCAAAACATTTTACGAAAAGTCAAGTCTGTATCCATTGCCAAAAGATGCGGGTTATAGTAAAAATAATCATGCAAGTGCCTGGCATATGAATTTAAACGACGATGTTCGATCGATTATGAGTATTGAGCCGAACAGTGAATGGTATGAAACAACCCACCATGAATTCGGGCATATCTATTATTATCTAACCTATTCCAATAATGACGTGCCTTTTGTGCTTAGAGCAGGAGCCAACCGCGCATATCATGAAGCTTTTGGCAGTTTAATGGGACTTGCCGCCATGCAAAAGCCGTTTATAACCGGAATAGGTTTATTGCCAGCAAACGGAGTTACCAATGATACGATGCAGCTCCTAAAAGAAGCGTTGAATTACATCGTGTTTATTCCTTGGAGCGCAGGGGTCATGACCAATTTTGAACATGATTTATACGCGGAAAATTTGCCTTCAAATGAATTTAATAAGCATTGGTGGGAACTGGTGAAAAAGTACCAAGGAATTGTGCCTCCCAAAAACCGTGGAGAAGAATTTTGCGATGCCGCAAGTAAAACGCATATTAATGACGATGCAGCTCAATATTATGACTACGCCTTGTCGTATCTTTTATTATTTCAGGTACATGAACACATTTCGAAAAACATTTTGCATCAAAATCTGCATGCCACAAATTATTATGGTAGCCAAGCGGTTGGCGATTTTTTACGTAAGATGATGTACCCTGGAGCGAGTGGCGATTGGCGCAAAATATTGAAAGACAATACGGGTTCCGATCTTAGTGCGAAAGCCATGGTAAATTATTTTATGCCGTTGATGGATTATCTTAAGAAACAAAATGCAGGGCGAACGTATTCGTTGCCGGAGAGCATCAATTAGGCACCGTTGCCCGGATAAGAAAAACGGTTTAACTTTTCGGTTCTGCCCAATGTTTTATCTCCTCTTCATTCCATAAGGAAGGGAAAAATTTACGCTGTTGGAACTTGGGATGTAGGTATTTTTTCCATTCCGAACCACCTGTTGCTGCTTGGTTTTCGCCCTTACTATCTAAATAATGTTGGGCTGTGTTTAAATGAACTAGAGGCCATGCTACATTATACAGATGGTCAAATTCCCTCAGCTTGGATGTGAGGGTTTCCGAAGGGTTTGGTAGCGCTATTATTTTTTCTTCGATGGTTTCTCCTTTTACTTTCTTCGATAGTGAAATAAAGTGGTCTAAATATTTTTCTTCAAATAGGCTTAAGGTAAGTGTCTTCTTTCCTGTTTGACGGTTTAAGCCAGCATCTTTCCAATAAATATGTTCAAAGTACTCTTCAGCCGTAGGGTTTACACCTATTCTTTTTTTTCCTTCTTCGTTGATTAGGTTCTCAAGTCGGGTGCAATAAATTTCGATAAATCGAAACTGAGCACTCTGAAAGCCACTGGCAGGTGCCAAGGTACTTCTAAAAATGGAATAGTCGTCGTAACTCATGCCATCTTTCATGATGTCGAATGACCCAATTAACATCGAAGTATATCGATTTAGACGATCCAATTTGGTTATTAAAAAATCCTCTGTTATTTCTTTTTCTGAAACAATTTGTTTGATTTCATGCAAGAGAAGTTTCAAAAATAACTCGGTAACCTGGTGGTACAGTATAAATATTTCTTCGTCTTTAAAGTTCGTTCGTGGTTTTTGAAGCGAGAGTAAGGTTTCCACTTCAATATAATCCCAGTAATTGATTGGCTTAGCTTGTAGTAGCCCTTTTAAATACGTTTCCGGGTTTTCACCTAAGTTTTTATATTTATTCTTAATCGCATCAATTATATTTTCTTGTTCCATGATATTTTTTAAAGAAGTAAATTTCAAAAGTACTTAATTAAATGATTTATTCATGACAACAGTTAACATGATTTTTTTCATGGGTAGGCGACAGATAAGGGATTCCTAAATTGGAGCCTCGCAGGATAAGAAGGATGGCAACACCCATAATAAAGTAGGGCGTGATCTTATTTAACTTTTGACGAAAACGGAACGAAATATATTTACCTAATACCATGGTAAGCGCCATCACAGGAAGGGTTCCAAGTCCAAAGGAAAACATGAGCAAGCCACCTTTAACCATACTGCCGGCTGCAATGGAAGTGGCAATAGCCAGATATACCAAACCACATGGTAAAAAACCATTCAGTATGCCGATAGATAGATAAGAGCGTATTTTTTTTTCGGATTTTAAGTAGGCACCTAGTTTTATTTTCAACGCTTGGGTAAACTTGGCTAATAAATTGGTTGATGGATTACCCAATTGCTGGGTCAATAAGATGATTAGAATCAAAATTCCAGTTCCAATCGAGAGCCACTGTTGAATTTTGAAAAATGAAAAGGTTTGACCTATAATACCAAAAGCGATTCCCATGCTGGTATAGGAAATCGCTCTTCCTAAGTTATAAAGTATAATGGCAAGGTACTTTCGAGGGCCGGAGAGCGAATCGATGGGTAAGGATAATGCCAGAGGCCCACACATACCGATACAATGGAAACTACCCAAAATTCCAATCGTAAAGCCTGACAAGAAAACAAGAAAAATGGAATGCATCACCGGATGATTATCGTTTGTTCTCTGTAATAGGTTTTATTGTCGCTATTCCATTGAATTCGAGCCATATACGTTCCCAACGCAAATTTTGTTTTATCGAGAAGATACATGCCATTGGAATCGGGCGAAAAGGCAATTAATACATCGTTACGTTGGTCGTCATTTTTAAGAAATTCGAGCGTGCCTTTCATAAAATGTTCAACCAATACTTTGGGTAGCTGCACTCCAATACTCGACTCGTTCACTCGAAGAATGGTGTCGGTGGAAATACGGTCTAGGTTTTTGGAAGCATCGATGTACGACTGATACTTTAATTCCTTTTGGTAGTAATTGGTGTCAATCATCTCATTGGTTTGTTTAAACGCAACGTAAACCATCGACAACATAATGATGATAAAGACGGCAATAGCAGTGGCAATTTTGTATCCCCAGTTCATGATGGTTATTTAAAAGGTCCTAAGAATTTAGTTTTAATCGTTTGAATTTTTTTCTCCCCTCGATAAACTCCGATATGAATTTTAGAGTTTTGTTTCGTGATGGCCGTTAATGGAATCTCTAAAAAAATGGTGAATTCATTGAGTGTTTCTTTTTTTAGTACGATAGATGAAGCCCCCACCACTCGAATCTCCCCAGGCATGTCCTCTAAACGAAGTGATAGCGGGATTTCTTCGGTGGTTTTGTTGATTATTTTCACATCAAATACATTGCTAATGCGGTCTGTTCCGATCTCTTGATACAGTTGCCCTTTGGCTCTGGTTATATAGGTGTCAACCGATTTCCGTGTGCCGATAAGAATAATCATAAAAACGATGAGCAAACTTAATAAAATGGTATATGCTTTCATCCGGGTATTGAAATGAAATTTCTTACCGCTGCTAATCTCGTTTTCAGATGCAAATTTAATTAAGCCTTTATTAAAGTTTAGCGATTCCATAACCTCATCACAGGCATCAATACAGGCCGTGCAGCCGATACACTCTAATTGAAGTCCATCTCTTATGTCTATTCCGGCAGGGCAAACCTGAACACATTTCATGCAGCCGATACAATCGCCCTCCACTCGTTGTACGTTCTTCTTGAATTTGCCCCGTGGTTCACCTCTTTTATAATCATAGGCAATTTGCATGGTATCTTTATCAAACATAACACCCTGCAATCGACCGTATGGGCAAATAGTAGAACATACAATTTCTCTGATAAAGGCAAAAACAGTATAGAAAAGAAGCGTAAAAAATAGCAATCCGGTAAGTAAACCAATATGTTCTTCTGCTGGTTCTTTAATAATTGCAATGACTTCATCCACACCTAAAACATAAGCTAAGAACGTATGCGCAATGGCAAAGGAGATGATTAGATAGAGACTATGTTTAAGCGACTTTCGAGCTATTTTTTGACCGGTCCATCGCCCCTCGTTTAGTTTTTTCTGCTGGCTCGGCGACCCTTCCGTTAGCCATTCGATCGGGCGGAAAATAAATTCAAGAAAAACGGTTTGAGGGCAAATCCATCCACAAAATAACCTTCCGAAAACGACCGTAAACAAAACGACGAAAACAATAAACGTGACCATCGCAATGGCGAAGATGAAAAAATCCTGTGGCCAAAAAATCTTGCTAAACAGGATGAATTTCCCTTCCGGAAGATTAATCATCAGGAAGGGTAAATTATTCACCTTTATAAAAGGAAGAACAAAGAAAACAACCAGATAAAAATAGGCCGTATATTTTCTATAACGATACCATTTGCCAGACGGTTTCAATGCATAAATCCAATTCCTGCTTCCCGTATTGGTTACCGAGCTAACGCGATCCCGATAGGTTTCGGCGTGTACTAAATCTTCTTCCCTCAATTGGTTCTATTTTTTTAAACGGAGCGTGTCGTTACCCGACGTGTCGGAAGGCGAAGTTACTTCTTTAATTAATTCACCTTGTGGTTCTTTGGCACCGGGAGGGTTCGTTCCTCTAATGGACATAATATAACTTGCTATGGAAGCAATTTGTTTCGGCGAGAGCTGTTCTTTCCATGAAATCATACTGGTGCCCGGCCATCCGTTGGTAATGGTTTTGAATATGTCTTTTATGGCTCCTCCATGAATCCAGTAATTATCGGTAAGGTTCGGACCTACACCTCCAGGCATACTGCCTCCTGTGGAGGCGTGACAAACCACACACGTTTTTTCAGTAAATAATTTTTTGCCTATTTCAATATCTGCCGTACCCAGCATCACCACACTATTCTCATCGATGGTATTGCCGTGGGTAGCTAAATAATTCGCCTTTTCCAATGCGGCGTCGGCCATCTCTATTTTATACTCTTCCGCTTGTAATGGGGCTGATTTCACTACATGATATCGGTAGAGATAAATAATGGCGAAGATGATCGTAAGTACGAAGCCCATGACAAACCAAGGTGGGGTTATATTATCTAATTCTCTAATTCCATCATAACTGTGCCCAGTATCAATATTAGCTTCTTCGGCTATCGGCTTGAAACTATTAATTTTATTCCAAAATTTTTCAAAGACTCCAATAGGAGCAGGGGTTGTTATCGTTTCATCCTCCGTCGAAAGAGGTTCAACGAGTGAAGCCCGTTTGATGAGTTTAAGGGTCTGCAAGGAGAAAAACGCAATCAAAAGTACCTCAAACACAATCAAGCCAAGAATCAAACACGTTGACCAGCAGGTGGAGCTTTCATTGGCGTTAGCTCCCGTGGCTTGTGCTTGTACGAATTGATAACAGAAAAAAAGTAATATCAGTGCAACTGCTTTTTTAAGGACCGTCGTTCTCGACTTCTTGGCATAATCATTGGCGGCAAATAAAAAAGCATTCCCTGTAATATAGATTGGAATTAACAGAAAGGCTGCTACGAATAATAAAACCGTGTTTAAATCAATACCAGTGGCTTGATTGGCAACGGCTACTTTATTTACCTCTTGCCCAAAACTTAAGATGGGAGCAATGAGGGGAATACAACTTAAGGCTATTTTTTTAATATTATTTTGTGTCATATAATTTAAAATTTATTTATCATCCAATGGAAGTCTTTCTATTCTTTCAATTTCGTTTTTGTCGATACTATACATCCAGAAGGTAACCAAAACGAAAAAAACGACAAATAGTACTAAGGATATAAGTGGATAAATGCTTACTCCGGTGATCTGTTCTAAATAGGTTGAGAATTTCATTGTAATGGAGCTTATTTAGTGGATTCTAGTTTAATATCTTTTCCTACCCGTTGTAAATAACCAATCAATGCAATAATTTCTTTATCGCTTCCCACTCCGATTTTCTTTGTTGACAGGTCATCACTAATTGTTTGTGCTTGCTTCTGTAAGTCGCTGTTGGCAATGGCTTCATACCCATCAGGATATGGTACACCCATCTTACGCATGGCATGGATCTTCGAATTCGTACTACCAACGTCAATTAATTGGTCAAACAAAGAAGGATAGGAAGGCATTATTGATCCTGGAGAAGTAGAGGTTGGATCTTGCATGTGACGAATATGCCAGTCATTACCATATTTTCCTCCAATTCGTGCCAAATCAGGTCCGGTACGTTTACTACCCCATTGAAAAGGATGGTCGTAAACAAACTCTCCGGCCTTCGAATATTCGCCATAGCGGGCTACCTCATAGCGGAATGGGCGTATCATTTGTGAGTGACAATTATAACAACCTTCCCGAATATAAATATCTCGGCCTTGCAACTCTAATGGAGTATAAGGTTTTACCGACGAGATGGTGGGAATGTTTTCTTTAACCAAAAAGGTAGGTATTAATTCCACCAAGCCACCAATGCCCACCACCACTAAACTTAATACCAATAGCAGGATTGGCTTTCGTTCAATGATACTGTGCCAGATGGAACCCGAAGGTGCTTGATAATCTTTCACCAATGGAGCCGCTTCGGCTTCCTCCTCTTTTACAAAAGAACCTGATTTCGCCGTTTTAATTAAGTTATAGATCATTAAAATTACCCCGGTAAGAAATATTGTTCCTCCTATCGCTCTCATTACATAGAAAGGGATGATGGTTTGTACAATATCAATAAACTGATATTGAAGTTGTCCTTCCGGTGTGAAGGCCTTCATCATAAAATAGGAACGGAACGAACTCCAATACATCGGTATTGCATAAAGTAAAATACCTAGAGTGCCAATCCAGAAATGCGTAGAAGCTAGCTTTTTAGAATATAAGGTCGTGTTAAATAATTTCGGAATCAACCAATACATCATACCAAAGGTTAAAAATCCATTCCATCCGAGCGCCCCAATATGAACGTGTGCTACCGTCCAATCGCTATAATGTGAAATGGCATTTACATTTTTCAATGCCAGCATCGGCCCTTCAAACGTACTCATACCATAGCACGTAACGGCCACCACGAAGAATTTCAATACCGGCTCTTCTCGTACTTTGTCCCAAGCTCCTCGTAAGGTAAACAGCCCATTGAGCATGCCTCCCCAACTCGGTAATATTAACATAATTGAAAATGCCGTTCCTACCGATTGTGCCCAATCGGGTAAGGCCGTATATAACAAATGGTGAGGGCCAGCCCAGATATACAGGAATATCAAACTCCAAAAGTGGAGGATGCTTAAACGATAAGAATATACCGGACGATCGGCTGCTTTGGGTAGGAAGTAATACATCAATCCTAAGTATGGCGTAGTTAAAAAGAAAGCCACAGCATTATGACCATACCACCATTGCACCAAGGCATCTTGAACCCCCGCGTACCACGAGTAGCTTTTCATCATAGAAACCGGAAATTCAATGGAATTCACAATATGCAACATGGCTACCGTTACCCAAGAGGCAATAAAGAACCAGATGGCTACATAGAGATGCCGCTCTCTTCTCGTAAGAATGGTAGCAAACATATTGAAACCAAAGACTACCCAGATTAAAGTTATCAGAATATCAATCGGCCATTCCAATTCAGCATATTCTTTTCCAGTGGTGAAGCCCATAAGTAAAGAAACCGCTGCGCAAACGATAATAAATTGCCAGCCCCAGAAGTGTATCGAGCCCAATTTTTTACTCCACATCGGCGTCTTTAAAAGTCGGGGTAAGGCATAATATATTCCGGTAAAAATGCCGTTACCTACAAAAGCAAAAATTACCGCATTGGTATGCACCGGGCGCAAACGACCGAAAGCTAAATGCGGGAAGTACTCGCTAAAATTAAGAATTGGAAATGCTAGCTGAAAGGCGATAATCACCCCTAAAAGCATTCCTACTGTTCCCCAAAAAATGCAAGCTATAGCAAATAGCTTGGGGAATTTGTTGTCGTAGTAAAATTTTTCTAAACTCATGGTATTATTACTTGTTGTTGATTTTGTTGTTGTTAAATAAAATTCGTTCCGACGGGCTTTGAATGTCATCAAACTGTCCGTCTTTTACGCTCCATAGAAAGGCAAGTAAGAAAGCTCCCGCAATACAAATACTTACCGTAAGTAAAATGATAATTACGCTCATGTCTAGATTTTTAGTTGGTTGTTAAATGGGTTGTTGATCATATGGATGGTTAATTAGTTATTTTTTCTTTTAAATGATGGCGATGGGCCGATAATTCGGTAAGTCCATAGGTGAGTAATATAATAGTAATGGAGCTGCAAGGCATTAAAATAGCCGCTATAACCGGCGATAATACCCCTTGAATGGCATAGTACAAGCCGATCACATTATAGGCAGCGGAGATGGTAAAACTGAATAAAATAATTTTTCTTCCCTCTTTTGCAAATTGAAGGAAAGTAGCTAACAGGGTGAGTTTACTGGCATCAATTATGCAGTCGGAAGAAGGTGTGAAGTTGTTTGAGGCATCGGTTACCGCCACCCCTACAGCACTTTGTTTTAATGCTCCGGCATCGTTTAATCCATCACCTACCATCATTACGTTTAACGAATGATTTGCTTGTAACTGCTTTACATAATTGAG
>CANNQU010000009.1 GCA_947507965.1 Bacteroidota bacterium | reverse complement strand
TCTCAAAAACCAACACGAAAAAACACCACTCATCATCAACCACCAACACCCTCATGAAGCGACGGAAAACCGGATGCATTGACCCTGTTGTATCGTGGTACATGACCTCTCCGTTTTTTTTCGCCAGCACATCAAGTATTGAATAACCCCACCTCTATATATCGCTATCTTTTGGCTGAATTAGTCGCTATTTTTTAAATCATTACTTTTGAAGTCAAATCAAAATTATACTATGTGGGTTAAATTCGCCGATTGGGTTTTACGTTATCGTATATGGGTTATAGGGTTAGTGCTGATTCTTACCGCATTTCTGGCATTCTTTGCCAAGAATATTCAAATCTCTTACGACTTTAAAAAACTAATTCCGGCTAACGACCCTGATAATATTTATTACGAAAACTTTAAAACGCAGTTTGGCGAAGATGGAAGTGTCATGGTAATTGGAATTCGAAGTGATCGGCTTTTTGAGAAGGAACTATTTACCAACTGGTGTAAACTTAACGATGACATCACCGCCGTGGACGGAGTAAAACGAGTATTATCATTTAAAACAATGGTCAATATCGTGAAGGATAGTGTTACTCAACAGTTCAAATTGGATACGATGGTGAGGAATAATATCGCAACCCAAGTGGACGTAGATACTATTCGTGATAGAATTTTGAGGCTTCCATTTTACAGGCAGTTAGTGTATAGCAAGGACGCAAAAGCCACTTTGATGGCCATTACGCTGGATACCTTTAAATTAAATCATATCGACCGTATTGCCTTGGTAACATCGATTCAGGAGTTGGCCGAGACCTTTGAAAAAAACAACCATATTGAAACGCATCTTTCGGGCTTGCCTTTGATACGTACGATGTACGTAACTCGTATAAGCAAAGAGGTTCAGCGTTTTATTATTTTAGGATTTCTCATTACCGCTCTGATTTTATTACTGTTCTTTCGCTCCTTCTCAGCCGTTATCATCCCGATCCTATTGGTTGCTGTCGGCGTTATTTGGTCGATTGCATTTATCGTGTTAGCTGGCTACAAGATAACCATGCTTACAGGGCTTATACCCAGTATAATTATTGTCATTGGAGTACCTAATAGTATCTATTTTCTGAATAAATACCATTATGAATTTAGGAAAGGCAATAATAAATCAGCTGCATTAAAAAGTATCATTGCCAAAGTAGGTATTGCCTCTCTTTTAGCGAATACAACTACTGCCATTGGCTTTGGAGTATTTTGCTTTTCGGGCACACAAATTTTGAAAGAGTTTGGAATCGTTGCATCCATAAGCATTATGTGCATGTATGTAATTACTTTGGTTATGGTTCCCTGCATTTTTAGTTTTCTAGCCTCCCCGAGCGTACGACAAACCAAACATCTCGACAACAAATTGCTTCAAACGATGGTGGAGTTTTTAAATAAGATCGTATTTAATCACCGAAAAAAAATATATGCCGTAACAATTATCATTTTACTTGTTGCTATCGGTGGTTTTTTCAAATTACGTTCGGTAGGATATATGGTCGACGACTTGCCACAGAAGGATAAAATTGTAACGGATTTAAATTTCTTTGAGAAAAACTTCGGTGGGGTAATGCCCTACGAAATTTTAATTGACACGAAAAAACGGAAAGGAATCCGTAGCCTTGAAACACTTTATAAAATTGATACGGTGCAACAAATTCTAGGATCCTATCCAGAGTTTGCCAAGCCAATAAGTGCCATCGAGTTATTAAAGTTTAGTAAACAGGCATTTTATAATGGAGATAGTAGTATGTACTCGCTTCCGGATGAGTCGGAGATCGCGTTCATGTCGGATGCTATTGGAAAACATAGCAGCGGGGAGCAATTGCTTCGGGCGATGGTGGATAGTAACCAACGTATTATACGTATTTCGGCACAGATGGCGGATGTAGGATCCATCAAAATAAATAAAATTACCGATGAGTTGAAAATTAAATTGGATTCGATTTTCCCAACGGCTAAATATGATGTAAACATTACGGGTACCAGTTATATCTTTTTAAAGGGAAACAAATACATGGAGAGCAGCCTGATAGAAAGTCTCATCCTTGCTTTTTTCTTGATCACCTTAATCATGATATACCTGTTTCGTACCTGGCAAATGGTCATTATCTCCATCATTCCCAATATTATTCCAATAATTATAACTATCGGTTTAATGGGATATCTTGATATTCGACTAAAGCCATCGACCATATTAATTTTCAGTATCGCG
This sequence comes from Bacteroidota bacterium, assembly GCA_947507965.1. GTDB lineage: Bacteria > Bacteroidota > Bacteroidia > UKL13-3 > UKL13-3 > CAINMV01. The sequence goes on along the minus strand of CANNQU010000009.1, from coordinate 66,661 downwards.
TATGGGTTGAGCAGTGATTTTACCATCTACTTTTTAAACCGATATCGGCATGAGTTTAAATTGCGTACCAATACCATCTCTCAAATAATAACCAATACCATGAGAGAAACCGGGGTAAGTATGCTTTATACCGCCATCGTTTTATTCTTTGGATTTATCATTTACACGGCCTCAAGTTTCGGAGGCACTATTAGTATGGGGGTTTTAGTGTCGTTCACCCTAATTGTGGCGGTAATATCCAATCTGCTTATCTTACCTAGCTTGTTGCTTTGGCTCGAGAAGTCGATCAATAAGAAAATGTTGGAACAAGGATTGGACTTTGAAGAATAAACCCTAACGACTCAATTGCCCAATAATTTCAAACTTTGCAAAGACATGGTCATGATGTGGGGCGTCTTGTAATTCTTCGGTTAAGTCTTGTCCTGCCCAGTGCTCATAATGCTTGCCATTGAACCATAATCGGCTGGTGGAAACGTCATATATAATACCTTTATAGGCAACCCAGATTTCGGGCTTATCTTGTCCATTGCGTAAAGCTAATTGCTGTATGGTATAAAGGGGAGCCATCATTTAGTTAAAGAAGTAACAATAGGTTCACATAGCAGAAACATTTGGTAAATATAAAGTTTTAATATTTGCAACCATGATTACAATACAAGGAGTTTACGACGGAATTAAGATTATTCCGACACAGAAAATTCAAGGATTAACGGCATCAAGAGTGGAGATAACCTTCTTCGAGGAGATCGAAAAGAGCACCGAAGAACAGATGCAATATTTTGCTGACAACACCATTTTCGACTTCTGGGGTAACGAACGAGAGGAACGAGAAGTGAATAATTTGAACGAAAAATAAGATTACTCGAATAACCCTTTTACTTCTTCCTCGTCTAAAAACTTAAAGAAGTTTTCATCATTTTCCGTAATGTCTTTTGCAAGTTGCGACTTACGTTGTTGCAATCCTACAATTTTTTCTTCCAGCGTATTGCGTGAAATAAACTTATAGATAAATACTTTCTTATCCTGTCCAATACGGTGTGCACGGCTTATGGCCTGCTCCTCCACTGCCGGGTTCCACCAGGGATCAGCTAAAAAAACATAATCTGCTGCTGTTAAATTTAAGCCAATGCCACCTGCCTTCAATGAAATTAAAAACACCCTAATATTACTTTCATTTTGAAACTTATTGACTTCATCTCTTCGCTGTTCGGGTGTTAAAGTGCCATCGAGATAGGCATACGGAATATTCAATCGATCGAAATGATCTCTGAAAAGTGCGAGATAGGAAGTGAACTGCGAAAAAAGGAGAAGCTTATGATTTTCATCGATCACGCTCTGCGCTTTTTCCACTATATCATTAAATTTCCCCGACTCATCCAAGTAATTTTTATCATGCAATATGGGGTGATTGGCAATTTGTCGCAACTTCATTAATCCGGTGAGAACCTGCAGCTTTGATTTTGAAAACCCTTCCTCTGCTATTCGCTGTATTATCTCATTCCGATATTCCGATTTTACTCGTTCATACATTTCATTCTGTTCTTCGGTCATATCACAGTTTACAATAAACTCTGTTTTATCCGGCAAATCGGGAGCCACCACCTCTTTTGTACGTCGTAGTAAAAACGGGCGGGTTATTATTTTTAGTTCGTTGAGTTTTTGCGTGATATTGTTTTTCTCAATAGGAATTGTGTAATGTTGATTGAAATAATTTTGAGTTCCAAGCAATTTAGGATTCAAGAAATTCAACTGACTCCATAAATCTCGTAACGTGTTCTCTACCGGAGTGCCGGTAAGCACCAAGCGATATTGCGACTTCAGCTCAAATACGGATTGTGCAACCAAGGAGGAGGCGTTTTTTATGGCTTGTCCTTCATCTAAAATAATATAATGGAAATTCAACTCTTTGAAAATCACGATATCTTTCCGTAAAACCCCATAGGTTGTAATTACCACATCATAGAGTGTAAATATTTTTGACGACTTAATTCTTTGATTTCCACTGTGAATATAAAGGCGTAATTTGGGAGTAAATTTTCGTGCTTCACTATACCAGTTGTAAACCAAACTACTCGGTACAATAACAAGGCTTGTACGTCTAAATTCTTTTTTCTGCTTCGGTTTAAGTAAATCCTTCTCTATTTTTTCAGTTACTGTTTTGCCGGTGTTCGCTGGCAAATCGGCAATGCCGAAAATATCCAGTTGTACCACGGTTTTATGAAATACGTCTTCAGGAGTTTTCTCATTCATAAAATCAACGGCTTCATCGGCCTCGGCTTGATGAGTCAACTCGTCGGCATGGTTACGCTCATTATAACGTTGCATGTCCTCCTTCTCTTTCTGCAGCAAGGCCAACGTCTGTAAGGTTTTACCCAACCCCATATCATCGGCCAAAATACCTCCGATATGATACTGTTGTAAAAAATAAAACCAATCGAAACCATGCTTTTGATATGGGCGCAGGGTGGCATTTAAATGCACCGGCAAGGGTATAGAAGGAATTATTTTCTCTTTATTAATACGTAGCGGTTGAAGAATTTTAGCTTCCGAATTGTTTTGTAATTCATCAATTAAATCATAGTGGTATGCTTTAATTTTTATTTCCTCTTGGTCTTTTTCACTAAGCTGAAACAAGGTGCCATACTTAGCAAACCATTCCACCGGAATTACAGCTACGGTACCATCAGGTAATACATATTCGGGTATGTTTCTCAGGATATGGTTGCGTAAACGTATAAACGGTATTTCATACTTGCCAAACTTCACCACTGCCTGTACATCGAACCAGTCGTTGGTTTTACTCACCTTTAACTGAATTTCGGTTTTGGAGAAGACAAATTTCTTTTCCTGTGTTTGTTTTACATTGATATTATTTTCAATTAGTATTTCCTCGTGAGAAGAAACCCACGCAATTAAATCAGACAGGGCGGTGCTATTGCATTCAAAACCATTCTCGAAATTCTCCTTTAAAGAATGCTCTTTTAAAATTGAAATGATTTTCTGCTCTAGCTTAAAGAATCTTTTTAATCGTTCAAAACGGATCTCTTCATTCTTAACGATTAATCTTACCAAAACCTCCCTAGCCGAGAGATAATGAATGCTATCAATACGATAATTAAAATAGAGAACAAAATGATAGTTTCCATCCAGCTTTTGCTGCAATTGAAGTTCGGGAACGAAGCCATTTGATATGGTGTCGATTGCAAAACCTTCGGCATAAACATCATGCTTTTCTATGACTTTGGTAACAAAGGTGCTGTAAAATTTCTCTTCCGCCGACTTCGGCACCAAAATGAACTTTTTATTAATAAACGGAGTCAGTTTTTTACCGTCGATACCTTCTTCAAAAAAATACAACGTACGATCGAGTAAGAGCCAAGCGGGCTCATTACAAATAATGCTGGCGTTATTTTGCATGAAATCTATTTTCTTTCCTGCATTTTTTATGGTGGCAAAATACCGTGTATCCAATTCGTTTTTTCGAAAATGAAATAGAACACTGCTGGGTTCTGCTGCAATTCGTAATTTATACGCTGCGGGGTTGCTGCCAAGGCCGTGCAAATAAAATGGTCTCTTCCCCAACTTGGGCAATACCTCCTGCATCCGACGCTCAATAAACGGTTTGATATGATTTTGAATGAGATCGGGTGTGCAATGTTTCTGGAAAAATTCTGATGGCCGTATCTTTTTTTTCTCCCGATAGAACTTTTTGGTTATGAATTCATTGTCAAATTCATCGAGAAGTTTGATGATTTCTAAATCTTCCGATGTGATAACGTCTTTAAAAAGGTCATGGGTCTTGGTAAAAATTCGTTGATGGGTAAACGTTAAATGATTTTGATCGTTGAGCTGTACGATAAATGGTTCTATCAAATAGCCCAGTTGCGCATGCTCCAGCAAGCTGAATATAAGGGTATATGGTTTTTCCGGATCTACTCTCACCTCAAAAAATGTTTCTAAAAATGGATGATTACAAAATAATAAAGAATCTAAAAAACTTCAAATGTAAGGCAATAGCATGATTATATCATGTTTTTTTATTCACTAATTTTAAGCAAATTTGTACGATGTAATTTCCCTTTTCAACCCTTAATAAAACACGAATATATGCCGGTACGAATGGAGCAAGATGAGGATACTACGCCTCAAGATAATTATGATGATAATGGTGGAGGAGGAGGAGGCCGTGGCGGTTTTCCAGGAGGTGGGATGATTTGGATGTTTCTCCCCATGTTATTACGTAATCCGAAATTATTAGTTATCGTTGCGATACTAGGGGGCATCTATTATTTTGGGAAAGGATGCGCTGGGGTGCCATCCAGTCAAAACAGCAAAAATGGCTATGGCGTAGGTGCAACTTTAAGTCCGAAAGAATTTGATAAAGCGGAAGTATTTGCTGCATTAAGTGATAAAGATAAATTACCTGAAAGTGTAAGCCTTCTAAAATATGCTCCCGATCGTAAAAACCAAGGCTCTCAAGGTAGTTGCGTAGGTTGGGGGAGTGCCTATGCAGCCCGTACCATATTGCAAGCGACAGCTACCGACGACGACCCCAATCAAATTGCATTTAGCCCTTCCTTTTTATACAATCAGATAAAATTAAATAATGATTGTGAAGGTTCTTATATCCAACGTGCTGCCGAATATATGCAACAAAATGGCGCACTGCCCCTCGAACAGTTTGGCTATAACGATCGCGAGTGTAGTAAACGACCCGAACCATCACAGTTACAAGATGCCAATCAGTTTAAAATTAATGGATATAACCGATTAACACTTGGGGGCGACGACCAGACGATCGATATGAAAGCCATGAAACAAAATTTGGCTAAAGGCGCACCCGTAATTATTGGAATGGCAGTAGGTGGTACCTTTATGCAAGAGATGATGGGTAAAAAAATATGGCATCCCACAGAAGACGATTATAGCAAGCAAGGGTTTGGTGGGCATTGTATGTGTGTTATAGGGTATGATGATTTTATGGAAGGAGGTAGAGGTGGTTTTCAACTCATGAACAGCTGGGGCCCAGAGTGGGGCGATAACGGAATCGCTTGGATATCGTATAAAGATTTCAAATACTTTTGCGTTGAAGCTTATGGGCTCGATCCGTTAGTGGCCAAATCAAACCCCAATAGTAACCGGCTCAAGGTATCTATTGGGTTGATAAGCAAGGATATGAAAAGCTATTTCGCACTACAACGTAACAACACTTCACAAAATAAAGGAGTTGAAACCTTCCGCACTTCACAGACACTTGCAAAAAAAACAAAATTTAAAATTGAGGTGAGTAACAGCATCGCCTGTTACACGTATGTTTTAGGTAAGGACACCGATCAGTCGAGTTACGTGTTGTTTCCATATACAGAAAAACATTCAGCCTACTGTGGTATTACGGGTACCCGAATTTTTCCGCGCGATTATAGTATGGTACTTGATGAGATTGGAAGGCAAGATTATATCACCATCATTATATCCAAGCAGCCTCTAGATATTAAAGCTATTAATGACGTGATAAATACAACCCAAAAGGACGATTACCAGCAACGTATTGAAGCAGCGCTAAGCACGAAACTTATTTCAGACATAAAATTCACCGGAGTCAATGGTAAAATAGCGTTTGAAACGGACGCAAAAGATAAAAGTGCGGTAGCTGTTGTTATTGAGATAGACAAACAATAACTATAATTTAAAAATCCGAATAAAAGAAGAATATGACCTGCCGTAGCTCCGTTTATTGGGAAGAAAAAGTATCCTTATTCTAAAACATATTTCATCGTCTTTCTTTGACCATCGATTTTTACGCATACCAGATAAATACCTTTGCTAAGCGATTTATTGGAGAAAGCAACATGATCGTTTTTTCCATTTGATCGCTCCAAAGCAGATGTTACCTCTTTACCTATCATATCATAAATCGTAATAGAGGTCGATGCGTTGGCACCTGTTATAACAAAACTACCCTGATTTGGGTTTGGGTAAATTGAAATTAAATTTAACCAGGAAGTGGGGTTCATGCCGAGCGGAACAAAAAACAAATCATCAGAAAAACGATTGCATCCCGCCAAATTGCCTATCTGAAGTTTGTAAACCCCATGTGTTGTAGGAGTATAGTTAGCTTCAATAGCTGATGGGATTAAAACACCATCAAGAAACCATTGATAGGAAGTTGCTACCGTGGTAGTCGACAAACGAATGGAATTGCTCGTAATCGTTGGTTTCCCTGGCAACGGATTTACAAAAACGAGAATTGAATCGTTGCTTATGCAGCCTCCTATGCTGGTGGTACGAAGCAAATACTGCGCAGTTTGTACTGGGGCTACTTTCGTGTTCGCCGTGTTGGCGATAATCGCCTTATTGAATGTCCATACAAACGAAACGCCACCAGTCCCTATTAAAAGAACACTGTCACCTTCGCAGATGGTCTTGTTATTTCCAGCATCCGCCGTGTCGCCAAGAATAGTAATTAAAAGGTTTTTAGTAATCGAAATACCACTTAGATTATTACTTACAGCCAAGGTAACCGAATACTTTCCAGGAGCATTATATTGAACTACGGGTTGCGGGAGATTTGATGATGAAGGACTTCCGCCGACGAAGGTCCAACTATAACTGAGCCCGGTAGAAGGACTGGTAACCGGCGCAAAAGAGAGCGTGTCGTTGGTGCAAATATTATTTCTGCTGTTGGTAAAATCGGCTGTGATAGTATTTGCGCAATTCAACTTTATTAGTTTCGTTTTTTTAATGGCGTTGGCTCTTTCACCCACCACCGCATTATTATTCATCAGCGTATTCACACTAAACCAATCGTCGGCGGTACTATCGATACCGGTAAGAACAAAATAGGTGTTGGTGGTGTTTCCTACCCTATTCATATATTTCGCACCCAATTGATAAACATTATAACTACTTGCATTGGCTACTGCTGTCCAGCTTATCCTGCAAGAGCCTGAACAAATCCAGTCTATTTTTAGCGCTGTAGGAATAGTCGTAACATTTACATATTGCCGGGTCACCGATTCGTTCGTACCTTGTTTTATTTTAATCCATAACTTACCGATTACCGATACCGGAGGTGTGTAAGAGAATAACCTATTCTTGCCAGGAACAGTTGAAGAAATGGTGGCCCATGTAAGACTATCGGTACTGGTTTGAAAGGTGATGGGGTCGGTGGTGTTCCAAGAGTCCCATCGCACCGTTTCACTTACCGTAGGAGTCCACCGATCGTTACCTAAAGGATAAACCAACTGAAGCGTATCATAAATAAAATCATAAATAATATAGAAATTTTGTGGTCCGAAAGGAACGGAGAAGCCATTAACCAAAATACCTGCAGGACCCTCTAGCGGGTTGTCAATGGTAACCTGTTCCATATTATTAAGGCTGTCAATTCTAGGTGTAGCTGGGGCATTTAAGGAGGTAGCATTAGGTGCCGGATTAAGAACTAAGGGATAATAGGGTTGACCCATTTTGTCGATCACAACCATGTTCAAATCATTCACCAGTGCTTTCGATGCGCCCATCGTTGCCTCCACATCGGCATAGTAGAGCATTATTTTTACTTTCTTTACCTTAGCGGGAATCACGAATCCTATTTTAATGGTGTCGTTATGATCAACACTCCATTCACCGTAGGATTTTTTCTCTATTACTCGCAAAGCTCGTAAGGCATTAACTCTTCCATAACCATATTTAAAATCGGGACCTGGATTTCCTATATCATCGGCCGTATTTAAGAGTATGCCTTTCATTAATGCACCCGTTGGGTCTTGTGCGTTATTATTGGCGCGATAAGCCTGATATAACTGAGCCAGAACCCCACTAATGGCCGGACATGCCATACTGGTACCGGTATTATTCGTATAGCTGTTGGTACTAATGGTTGAATATACATTAGTACCTACGGAGCTGATGTCGGGCTTAATTCGCCCATCACTCGCTGGGCCTCGACTACTAGAGGCATCAACCGAGTCGGTGGTCCATAAGTTAGCTACTGCTATTACATTTTTACCCGCCTTTAATCCTCCGGTTATATTGCCCCATCCGGTGATGGTAGTATTCTGATAATTGCAGTTCGATGTACCGGAATTACCTGCAGAAAAAACGCTTATCGCTGCGGGATAAGCACGCATCATTGCATCCATTCTAGTGGCATCGCTGGTATAACCAGCATTACATGCTTGCCCATACGATAAAGAGGTAATTCGAATTTTATAAAGGCTATAATGTGAAGGCAAGTTGTTAATGTTTTCTTCCGGTCTATAGATAAATAAATTGCATCCTGGAGCAGCCCCCTTTGCTTTTGGATTGAGGTTGCCTGCACCCGCAAGGATGCCGCAAACATGGTCGCCGTGATCGCCTAAATTGGTGGTTACCCATGTTTGGTTTGCCCTGCCCGTATAATCGATATGTGGCCCTATGATACCATCATCTCCAACGGCTACATTAACGCCTGAACCATCATAGTGCAATCCACCACTTCCGGTTAAATTATTATCAATCGCATAGCTTCTGTGATTGGTTCGTTCTACCTCATTCTCAGGGGTAGATGGTGCACGCTCGGGATCGACATAGGCCACAAAAGCAAGCGATGCAACGGTGAAAATCACATCGGTATTCACCCGTATCTGAAAATGATGCATCGACTCACTTTCACTGATGATATAATACTTGTTTTTAAGCAAGGCCGCTTTCACCTCATCGTGTTTTAAATCGTTGTAATACGAGACCATTAAATCAATTTGATGGTTGGGCTTTAATGCCCACGGTGGTAATTCGGCAAGGTTTAAAACAGGATTCACTTTGTTCGCGGCAGCGATGAAAGAAATACTTCTAACCCCTGCAGTGGACATTGTTTTTATATCCCTTTTTTGAAAAGAACACACGTAGGTATTATTGGGAATATAAGACAAGAAATGAATCCCGGTAGCTTCCAGCATCTTTTTCTCTTTCTCTCCCGGCAAAGAATAAAACTGCAGATACACATATGCTCTATTCTTAAAAAGTTGACTTTTTTTGAAGCCACAATTCAACGCCAATTTGCCTTTGTTTTCTGGCAATTCAACCGTTTTACTATTGATAAAAAGGGAATAATTTTGCTGCGCATTTGCTTTCATCACACAAAAAGTAGCGAACAAAAAGAAAGGTAAAATTATTTTCTTCATCATAACGATGCAAGGTAGTACTTTTTAGTCTAAGTACAACAGCATGATAGGATAAAAGAAGAGTCGTATTAAAATTACTATCAAAAAAAAGAGCCTGATTTTGGACTTACCAAGTAGCATAACGCTCCATTGATTAATTGAATGACTATATTGCATTTTAATTTATACCGACCATGAGTAAAATTATACTTACCGCATTTTTGTTTTTCGCGTTAGTGGCCAAAACACAGTTGCCTATAGATACTTTTTTACCCCGTGGGGTTGGTGGTGGTGGCGCCTTATTTTTCCCTACGATTAATCCGGCCAACGATAATGAATATTACGTGAGTTGCGATATGAGCGAGCTATTCCATACCACCGATTTCGGGAAATCATACACACAATTAAATCATAAAAGTTTGCAGGTATTTAATACCTCTACGTATGAGTTCACGAATAACCCCATGATTGCCTATAGTAATTTTAATGACGGCAATAACGGCTATCCGGTGAAAACGATCGATGGAGGCAAAACCTGGAATGCGCTCACAGGGCATAATAGCGCTTATGGGAAAGCCTATCGGATCATTGCCAATTATTCGAACCCGTTGCAACTTATCATCGGTTATTATGGCGATATTTATATTAGCAACAACGGAGGTACTAGCTTAACTTTAGTGCAACATACGGTAAATAATGGTGCAGGAATAATACTTGGTGGCGCTTTTTTTGATGGCAACAATATTGCCATTGGTACCAATGAAGGATTGTTTACCTCTGCCAATGGTGGCACCTCCTTTTCATTAATGCCCACTACAGGCCTTTCTACCGGGCAAGTAATATGGAGTTTTAAGGGAGCCAAAAATGGAGGCACGGTGCGATATGCCATCATTGCTTCATTGGGAACTTCAACCTACAACGGAATCATGCCATACGATAATTATACTCACGCAAAGGGGGTTTACACCATGGATAATAACAGCGGGGTCTGGATTGCAAAGAACAACGGAATAAATTTTACTGCTGATTTTGTGATGTATGTAGGCATGGCCGACAATGATGTGAATACCATCTATCTTGGGGGGAAAGACAATAGTATGGTTGCACCTTTAGTATTTAAGACAAGTGATGGAGGTGGCCTTTGGACTAAAGTATTTAAGACCCCAAACAACCAAAATATTACCAGTGGCTGGAGCGGCATCGGTGGCGATAAAAACTGGAGTTGGGGCGAAACATGTTTTGGTATCACCGTAGCTCCTACGAATTCTCAAAAAGTTATTTTTCCTGATTTTGGTTTTGTCCATGTAAGTAATGATGGAGGTGCCACCTGGAAGCAAGCGTATGTAAGCCCTGCCGACGAAAACGCAGCAAATGCCAATACCCCTACAAAAAAAGCTTATCATAGCATCGGTTTGGAAAATACCACCAGTTGGCAGATGCTATGGATTGACAGTAGCAATGTGTTTGCCGGCTATAGTGATATTGGGGCGATTCGCAGTAAAGATGGAGGGAAAACCTGGGGATTTCAATATGCCGGGTTTAGTGTGAACTCCGCCTACCGCTTTGCGAAAAGTGGAAATGCAATTTATTTAGCCACTTCCAATATTCATGACCTTTACCAAAGCACACGGCTAAAAGATGCTCAACTAGATGCCGCCGACGGTAATGGAAAAATAGTTTTTAGTGCCGATAACGGCGACAATTGGACGACTTTACATAGTTTTGGCCATCCCGTTTTTTGGATTGCCGTCGATCCGAATAATGCAAATAAAATGGCCGCTAGTGTAGTACATTATGGAGGTGGCGGTGCCGCCTCTCAAGGGGGGCTTTGGTTAACCACGAACCTTAATGCCGGCGCTGCAAGCACCTGGACAAAACTCTCTAATCCACCACGTACAGAAGGACACCCGGCAACTATCGTACTATTGAATGATGGCAAAATATTATGCACTTACAGTGCTCGTTATGGCACCAATTTTACCGCCAGCAGTGGCGTGTTTTTATACGATCCTGTTCTCTCCACCTGGACTGATAAAAGTGATTTAAACATGCAATATTGGACCAAAGATATTGTAGTTGACCCCACCGATGCCACCCAGAACACCTGGTATGTAGGCGTTTTCAGTGGTTGGGGCGGGAGTGCCAACAATAAAGGAGGATTATACAGAACGGTAAACCGTGGTACCAGCTGGACCAAAATTTCCGCCTCCTTATTCGACAGGGTTACCTCCATAACTTTTAATCCCAATAATAAAAAACAAGTTTATGTAACTACCGAAACGCAAGGGTTATGGATTACACAGGATATTACCCCAACAAGTCCAACCTTTACACTCGTTGATGCGTATCCCTTTCGTCAGCCAGAGCGAGTGTACTATAATCCTTTTAAAACAACGGAAGTATGGGTAACTAGTTTTGGTAACGGAATAAAAGTAGGTGCTACCAAAACAGGATTGCCCATTGGAATAAAAAAGCAAGGAATACGTTCTCTCGAGTTACGAATTTTTCCCAATCCGGCGAAGCAGGAGTTGACCATTTACCATGGACTTTTAGAATTAAAAAATTCAACATACGCTCTTGTTAACATACTAGGACAAAAGGTACTTGAAGGAATATTAGCTGGAGAAGAAACGGTGGTTAATCTGTGTGATGTAAACAAAGGAATTTATTTCATTCAAATTAACGAAACCGCAGTGAAAGTGATTATTGAGTAGCACCGTCGAATACTTGCCGCACTACTCCACCACAAATGTACCGATCTCAATGGTTTCCTGTTTCTCCTTCAATCGACGGGTTACTTCACTCACCTTTACCGTAGGCTTACCATAGTTGGTGAACATTTCAACTTGTACCGTGGTAGGCCCCAAAATAGTTTGCTCACGGGTGCCATAGTAATTTATTTCTACTTTGTACTTCCCTTTCATTGCTGTTTTAATGATGAATTCTTCCGGGCCATAACCGCCGGTAAAATCAGGCGAGTTTCTTCCACCGATAGTCGTATTTCGATAGCCGTAAAAACATTTTTCACCTCTTGGATCGGTCACCCATAAATCGATATCACAGTTGTCGGCATCCCAGTTTAAAATTACACGGGCTTCCATAGGCATGGCCATAATTAAGTCGGGGTTTATAAAGGCGAGGTCTAATTTTTGCGAGGAGGTTGCGATGATATTATTTATTTCTCCCATCACCATTACTTCCAGTTCGGGGAAACGTCCATCCCAATTTTTTACTACCACCCGATATAACATTTCAATGGCTTCCTGAGGTTGCTTGTTTTTTGCCAATGCCAGCCCTAGATCACGATAACTTTGGGGTTCTTCTTTGCGTAAAACCAAAACTTGTTTATAAAGCTCGATGGCGTCTTCGATGTTTCCGGTTTGCTCCAACTTATGCGCCAGTACGCGTAGCAATCGATAATTTTTAAGCTCCATTTCTGCCAGGTTGCTCGCTATTCTTAAGGCAAGTCTTGCATTGTTTTGCTTCATCAAATAATCCGTAACATCTAAATAAAATGAAGGCGATGTTCCGTACTGACGTTTTAACTCCAAATATTTTGCATATCGTTTATCCGGGGTCACTTTTTTTAATTCTACCATATAAGGCATATTGGGTTCCCATGCGGTAAGATTGGTGGTAACCCGGTTACTGCTTTGTTCTTGCTTATAAACCCCTTGGTTATTATCCGGAGCTTCCAAAGTTAGGCTATATCCCGTAGGTTCCAGCTCATACATTCTTGAATCGGCACTATTTCTGCCATTTCCAGAACCCACAGCATCTGACCTACCGTTTCTTCCGTGGTTTCTATTATTGCCCGATGAAACACTATCCTTAGCCACTGGCTTGTTACGAGCAGCGGTAAAATCTTTCGCCCACCATTCTTTTCGCTCATTAAAGAGTTGAATTACTCGTTCTATTTGTGTTTTTTTGTCTGTTACCTCTTGCGCTTTATTTGCCGATAAAGCGGAATCGTACCTTGCTATAAGTTCATTTGGAGGGGTTATATTATAACGTACATAATCTTCCAAGCGATCTAAAACAAGAAGTGAAGTAAACGGAGTTACAACCTTATTTTCAACGGCACAGGCAATAATGTCATCTTTGTTTTTTTCTGATTGAAGCAGTAAGCTTTGTAGCTTTTTCTGTGCCCAATTTCGCTTTATCATTCCATTATAAACTGCTGTTTTCGACGGGTCAATGGCTATCATTGCCTCGCCTACTTTTTCATTGCCGTAACCATATACAATATTCACTTCACTATATTTCGAGGAGCAAATGCCCGCCAATGAAAAACCATCGGATAGGATTGAGCCCACCGTAGGAAAAAGCTGTTCTGGTTCATCAACACCTTTGTACTGATTTAGGTTTATAGAGATAATACGTAACGACTCATTCGATAATTTCAATACCGCATCTTCGGGTTGGGTGGTATTGAGGTTAATAAAATTTCCACCCGTACTTTGCGACAGATACTTCAACAAATCAAAATCACCTTGTTGCGAACTGTTGATGGTAATAATGGGTGTTTTTGAATTCGAAAGAGTTGGTTTTCCAAAATTCGATAAGCCATCGCTCACTAAAATAATTTCATCCGCTTGGTATTGATTAAAGTCTAACGTTCCCAATTGTGTTGCCCCATCGTAATCAACCATCTTCAAGTAATTCTCCAATTCATAAAAATTATCCGAAGAAAGGGTAAACTTTTTTTCCGCCAAAATTGTATTGGCAAAGGTGATCACCGTTAATTTCAAAGAACTCATCTTCGAGAAGTAACTTTTCAAAACCTTTATTTCTTTGGGAATATCCCTTGAAACCCCCGACCCGGAAGCATCCCAAAACAACGCGATGGAAGATGGTAGCTTCTTGACACGAATTTCTCCATTGATTTTTATAGGGGCATAGAAATACTTTTTACCCCCCACGTCTTCAAGGTACACGGTGTTTAGAATTGGCGTTTCCACCACAAAAGCAAGAAACGTATTGGCATTAAAATTAGTTTCCTGTAAATCGGCGATGGTCTTCGTTTCCTTTTCTTCATAAATTATACTTATTCCATCGCTATTCTTTTTTACTTTTTGCTGCGATACCTCTAGATGAATCTTAAATTCATTGATGATTTGCCCGTAATTCAAGGGCAGATAATACAATCGATCGTTACCATAGGCCGGAAGCTCTTGTTCGTAGGCAATAACCACACGTTTTGTTGCCTTTGGAGGCAACGGATATATTCTTACCTTATAATTATTGCCTTGCACCTGCTCTACCAAACCGGGGTCTACTTTTGCTCGAATCAGTTCTTCATAAACCTGTTGAGCCTTGTTTTTATCGACTACCACTGCCTCCCTCAGCGTGCCATTAACCTCAAGGGCAAAACGAGAGATGGATTGCCCTTCACCTAAAGGGAAACTCAGCTCACCCTCCATAATCCGATTGTTCTCATTATAAAAAGTCATATCCATCGTGGTTATGGCAATATGGCCAACAACGCTGACATCCACCTTTAAGCTGGTTAGCGTAGGATTCCTTTCCTCTTCCTTGAAATCACCTGTAAGTTTTAATATGGGGGGCTTTACAAGGCTATCGGCTAAAGCCAGGTGGGAAGTAGAAGGCGCTAATGGAGTAGCGCTAATTTTGGTTTTTGCATAGAGCCCTAAAAAAAGAGTGGCAGAGATTAAGGCGAAAAACAAAGCTGGTTTTCGAGAGGTATTTTTCATGTTGCTTACAGGGAATGGGAATACTTTTTTATGTCCTAAGTTTGGTTAAGGTAAACGATACATTCTAGAGATGCTTCCACTTGTATTATTCCATAAACGTATTTTGTACAACGAAACATGAAATGGGTTAGGTTATAATATTCCTTTATTGAACGAACAAAGTTAGCAATTTATGTTTTAACTTTACCGCTCATCCATGAACGCACAATCACCTATAGGAATTTTCGATTCAGGCATTGGAGGACTCACCGTTGCTCATGCCATTTCCCAAGCGATGCCTCATGAGACGCTTGTATATTTTGGCGACACCGCACACATGCCTTACGGCGACAAATCGAACGAATCGATACGCTATTATGCAGAGCAGATTACCAACTACCTGCTAAAAAACGAAAACTGTAAATGCATCGTCATCGCCTGTAATACCGCTTCAGCAGCAGCCTATGAGTACCTACGTGATGCCTTTAAAAATAGTATTCCGGTCATCAATGTCATCGACCCTATCATAGAAGAAGTTATTGCTGATGACCTGATAAAAAGAGTTGGAATCATCGCCACCAAAACAACCATCGCTTCCGGAATTTATCAAGAAAAATTAACCCGCCGGAAAGCGACACTCGAATTTACGGCCTTAGCTACTCCCCTTTTAGCACCGATGATTGAGGAGGGTTTCTATAATGATAAGATAAGTCATGAAATAATATACAACTATTTGGCTCAACCGGAACTTCAACATATTGATGCTTTGATTTTAGGATGCACGCATTATCCACTCATAAAAGAGGAGATAAAAGCGTACTACCAAAACAAGGTA
Organism: Bacteroidota bacterium; assembly: GCA_947507965.1. Lineage (GTDB taxonomy): Bacteria > Bacteroidota > Bacteroidia > UKL13-3 > UKL13-3 > CAINMV01. The sequence continues at coordinate 50,993 of CANNQU010000009.1, read as the reverse complement.
AAAGTAATCGACTCTACCACGATTGTTGCCAACAAAGTAAAAACAATACTCGCCAACGAAGGTTTATTAAATGATCATCGAACAGCGGCCGATAAATACTATGTAAGCGACTATACGGATTCTTTTGAAAAAACAACTTCGGTATTTTTTGGAAGCAAAATAAATTTGGAGTTGAAAAATATTTGGCAATCAAAATAGTTTTTTTATGCTATCAGAGGAAGACATTTTAGAGGCTTTGCAGGATGTTAAAGATCCAGAAATTCCAACTTTATCGGTAGTCGATTTGGGTATTATCACAAAGATAAAAATTGATAATGACGCAGTGGAAATTACGATGACACCTACTTTTAGTGGATGTCCGGCGATAAAAATTTTAGAGACCTATGTGCGAGAACGAATCGAGAAAATGGAGGTGAAAAGCGTAACGGTGAAAACCACTTTCGATACCCCTTGGAATAGCAATAAGATTAGTGAGAAAGGAAGGGAGGCACTTTTAAAACACGGCCTGGCTCCACCGCCTAAACACGATGGTTATTTTGAATTGGATGTCTTAAGCGACGTAGCTTGCCCTTTCTGCAGTAGCCGCAACACTACTTTTAATAGCCCTTTCGGAGCAACGCTGTGTCGCTCCATTCATTATTGCAAAAACTGCCAGCAGAGCTTTGAACAATTTAAACCCGTTGTGTAAGGGGAAGTTGGAATAAGAACAAGACACACAAACTATCTTCATCAAATACGAACATCTAAAATCTACCCTTTAAAAGGTATTTTTATACGAGTACCTTTGCGTTTCTTTGTGAACTTCATGAAACGATTTGTATTTGCTTTTGTACTATTGGTAATGTATCAGAAAAATGCATCTGCTACCAGTATGCCCGACTCGTTGCAAACGTTACTCAATACCGCGATTGCCGACACGACGAAAGCAAACATCTGCAAGCAATTGAGTGAATACTATGCCACCTTCGATTTCGAAAAAAGTATCTATTTCGCTAACGAAGGCCTGAAAATTTCACTAAAACAAAAACTTTCGGTGAAGTCGGCCGAGTTTTATAAACAGTTGGGTGTCACCTATTATCTCAATGGCAACCACGATATCGCATTAAATAATTATTTGAATGCCGTAAAATTATTTGAAGAGAACCTCGATAAAAGTGGGGCTGCCAATGTATATCTTGAATTAAGTGTGTTACTCAGAAAACATAATGACCTGGATTTGGCCGTTCGGTATCTATTGGATGCCATCGATTTATTTAACAGTAACAGCGACCTCAATGGGGTTGCCAATGCCTATAATAATATGGGTATTATTTATGAAACGAAAAGCAATTTAGATAGTGCTTTACTCTGGTATATCAAATCGAAACAACTGTATGAAACAAGGCCTAATGCTACCCTAGGTATCTCCTATGCCCTATGCAATATGGGTGGTATTTATTCTATGCAAAAGGAATACGACAAGGCTTTGGCGGCGCTCACTAAATCGCTGGAACTCCGACTGGTATTAAACGATAAGTTTGCTATTTGTCAAAGCTATACCTCGTTAGGTGAATGTTATTCGGCTAAAGGTGACTACCCAAAAGCCATCCTGAATTTTAAACAAAGCATCGATATCGCTAAAGAAATTCATTTCCGCGATATCTTGCAATACAACTATGAACAAGTTGCTAATATTTATCAGCAAACAGGCAATTACAAAGATGCATTAGAGTACTATTCACTCTTTCAATCGATGAAGGATTCATTATATACCAACGCCCAACTTAATCAAATTGAAGAATTAAAAGCAAAGTATGAAAATGATAAAAAAGAACAGAAATTAGTATTAGCCAATAAAGAAAATTCATTAAAAGATTTGGAACTTAAACGTAAAAATTTTTATATCGCCCTTGGCTTTGGCTTAGTCGTACTTATTTCTTTGGTCGCTTTTTTACTTTATAACCGATACAAAATTAAAAAGGAGGCAGAGCTCTTTGCTGCTCGTGCCAATCAAAAAGAGCAAACCGCTAAATCGGTCATTGATGCCGAAGAACGGGAGCGTAAACGAATTGCCGGCGACCTGCACGACGGTATAGGGCAGATGCTTAGTGCCGCCAAGATGAACTTAAGTGCATTACACGAAGAGCTTCACTTCGACCAAGAAGAACAATCTACCTTTTTTAATCGAACCCAAGATATTATTGATGAATGTTGCAAAGAGGTGCGAACGTTATCGCATCAAATGATGCCCAATGTGTTACTCAAAAATGGTTTGGCTTCTGCCGTAAGGGAGTTTGTAAATAAGCTCGGCTCCGCCCGATTGAAAGTAAATCTGCACACCCACGGATTAAATGAACGCCTAGAAGAAACCATTGAAATTGTACTGTACCGAATTATTCAGGAATGTGTTAATAACGTAATTAAACACAGTGGGGCCAATACATTGGATATCCAAATTATAAAGGACGAAATGGAAATTTCTGTCACTATTGATGATAATGGGAAAGGGTTTAACATGGCTCATCAAGAAAATTTTGATGGGATAGGCTTGAAAAATATAAAGACTCGTGTTGAATATCTCAATGGCAAGGTAAACTTCGATTCGACAGAAGGACGTGGCACCCACGTTTATGTAGAAATTCCTTTATAAGAAATCATTCCTTCACGAATTTTTTGGTGCTACATCCGTTTTTTGTTAGCCGTCTGATATAATAGACCCCATGGGCAAGATTTGAAATATCAATCCTTGTTTCTCTGCCTTTTAAAACCCCTGAACCTACCTTCTGTCCCAAAACATTGAGAATAACATAGTCATCCTTGCCGATAAGGAACTGACTCTTTACAACCGATAATTCATGCTGCGCAGGATTTGGATAAATGAACCAAGGCTCCTCCTTGCTTTTCATTTCAATACCGGTATTTCTACTTACCGTTACCACATACATTTTTGAGCTACTATTGTTTTGGGCTTTTATTAGATAACTTATACTCGATGTAAAATCATTGATGGTACCATTACTAATCTGAGGTACATTATTGACAGCGGCCTGGGCCGAATCTGAAAGCGTAAAGTCAGCAATCAAACTTGCTAGATTGGCACTATAAGGCACCAACACCGCTACTGTCCCTCCGTTAAATGATGGGGTAATAACGCCAATGCTATTGGTTGCATTAAATTTATACGATAACAAATCGCATTGAGTATTAGGAGTAATGAAGACCACCATTTTATATAAACTGGTATGTATCCCGTCATGCGCCTTCACCATAAAAAACAACGTATCGGTAAAATTATTTGCTGTTATTATGCTCAGCTGCAGCGTCGTATTTACAAACCCCTTCGCACTGTCACTCAGTGTAAATTGGGCAATTAAATTGGTGATATTCGTTGCAAAGGGCACTGTTATTTTTACCAAACCCCCATAAGAAGTTGGAGTAATGATTCCCGGTACCGCAGGATTGACGATATCGTAGGCAACTAAAACAGCAGCCGTATTGGGCGCAATAATGACCGTTACTTGGTACGTTTTAGAATAATTGGTATCGTTGGCGATTACATGGTAGGCGATGGTAGAGGAGAAGTTGTTTGAGGTGATGCCACTTTGTTGCTTTATATTGTTAATATACGATGTGGCACTGTCACTTAAAACAAACAACCCAATCAAATTAGTTACAGAAGTACCATAAGGCACCACCACGGTCACGGTTCCGGTGGTAGCTCCGGTGCTGGTAATTTGCCCTGTAATTGACGGCATGAGCAAAGAATAGAGCAAGATATCGCATGATTTACTTTTACCATAAACGATATTTATTTGATATGTTTTGGAGTAGGCTGTATCTTGTGCGATCACCTTATAAATAAGCAGCGTTGTAAAATTGTTCAACGTACTGTTACTAAATTGCTTTACTAAATTTACATAAACCGAGGCGCTATCGCTTAGTGTAAAAAGGGCCATTAAACTGGAGATGGAAGTACCGAATGGAACCGTTAAATCAATCGTCCCTCCCGAACCGGTATGGGTGATACTGCCACTTACGGCAGGGCTTACGAATCCATACGTTAGAATTTTACATTCCGTATTTTTGTTCGTGATAACATTTACGACATACGTTTTAGCCACGGTGTTATCACCCGATTTAATCGTATAGATTACTTGCCCATTAAAGTTATTTTTACTGCTTGTAGAAGCCTGTACAACTGCACCCACTATTGCAGTAGCGCTATCACTTAATATAAAGGTGGCAACGATTGAATCTAAAATGGTACCGAAAGGCACCCAGCAGAAAATGGTTCCACCGGATGAGAGTGGAAGAATGCTATCTTTAATACTAAGCCCGGCAAACGTGTAAGATTTTATTCCTAAAAAAAACAGGGTTGAATCGGAGATGCTATTATTAATATTTCCTGCCAAGTCGGTAAAACTTGCAGTAGCAATGCTTAATGTAACCATTCCATTATTCACTGGCGTAATTCTAGCGGTATAATTTAAAGCATCTATTGGAGTAAAATTACTTATGGTAGCATTTCCTAATACCAGGTCATTGGCATCGAATCCATAAACAACTTCTGAAGTCGTAAACGTTGCATAGAAGCTATTACTAATAGAGGGTTTAGGAATAGTGAGGGTAATGTTAGGCCTGGTTTTGTCGATAAAAAGAGTGTAGTCTTCACTTTGTCCATAGCTTAACATACCACAAGGTGCGGTAACATTACTGTAATCGCTTACCACGCGCATTCTAAGAAAGGTATTAAGTAACGGAGGGTTTAATAAGATGGTGATGTTGCAGGAGCGTCGGCCTAAGCCACTACTAATGGTTCCAACAAGCTCATTGGCATCCGTGAAAAGCCCGTTATTATTATAATCGATATAAATTTTTGCATTTTCGTTATACGAAGAACCATTGGTAACCCATGCCGTGTAGGTATTACCCGCTACAACCAAGGTGTTACTTCCGCATGAAAAATCTTCATAACTTACATTGCCGGTACCCGATGCTTTATCAATGGTATTAAATTCAAAACGATAGATACCGATGGTGTAACCTCCTAAAAGATTCGTGGTGGTAGAGCACACAGGCGCAACGGCTAAATTTGAATAATTATAATTTATTGTTTTGGTATTGGCACCTTTAGCATTGGCTACCGTTAACGAAATAAAATAGATGCCAGAGGTGTTAAACTGTATCTCCGCTCTTGCCGACAAGGAGTCGGTACCATTAATATAATTCCAACCGGCAGCAGGCAAAATCCGCCATTTACGAGAAGTGGGGGAATAGGTAGAATTATCGACGGTAATAATGGTATTCGCGCAAGGCTGTGAAGAAGATGGCTGTATCACAAAATCGGCAATGGGGACAACACTTACACTTTTATACAAATCCGTTTGCCATATACCTCTGCCATACGTAGCAATATGCAGACGGCTTTTAGTCGTTCCGTCGCTCATTATTTCCATGTCTGATAGTTGTGCTACCGTGGGTAATCCTTGCGAAAAATTAATCCAATTGCCGATGAAACGGTTTCTATAATAAACCCCAAAGGCAGTGCATGCATACATACTCGAGTCGGAAGCCTTAGGGTCGAGTAAAAATTTAATGATCGTACTGGATGGGAGATTTTTGGTTATGTTGGTCCATGAAAATCCTTTGTTGTTACTTCTAAAAATTCGTGATTGCGTTGTTAGTACGTAGATAATCGTAGAATCATAATCGTAGGTTTGGAGCTGCTTTATTTGCTCACCTCCATTAAATGGGAACGTAGCAATTTTTGTGAATGCCGGTGATATCGCATTAATGTTGTCGCTTCTGTAAAAAGATTGGGGTGTGAAAGCCACATAAAAAGTGCCGGATGAATATTTAGCATACGCCATACTATTCGGTGAGGTATTACCCGTGATACTTGAAATCTGACTCCACGCAACGTTCGTTGAAGGATTCGCCCTTAAATTGGTGGTTCTAAATAAATTGGTAGTTGCCTCAAACAGAATATTACTATCTTTTGGGTGTGTGGCATAAATGCCCGACTGCCCGTTAATGTTTCCTGTAGCATGCGATTTGATATTTCGCTTGAGCCCACCATTTTCATAGAGAATGCTGCTGTCGAAGGCATCAAAGACAAAATCACCCCCCCAATCGCCACCACGTACCGTAGAGAATTTTTTATCGGTACTTACATCCATGCCATTGTCTTGCAAACCCCCAATAATATGATCGTTATAAAGGCCACTGCTCCCCATTTTATAAAATTCAGAGGCACTCAACCCATCTTCCAGCGTGGTCCATGAGTTTCCTCCATCAACACTTCGATCCAAACCCCCATCATGATAAACGAATAGTTTATTTGAATTATAAGGGGAGAATAAGAACCCGTGCTTATCGGCATGTACGCCGAAGGCCCAGGGAGATTTCAAAGAAAACGAGACTCCCTGATTGGTAGATTTCCAAATAGTTATACCGGCAACATAAACGATGTTAGCGTCCGCTGGATCAACGGCTATTGCTAAATTATAACTTCCTTGTCCATCTAAACTTGTTCCATTACTCGAGTACCCTAAAACATTAGGAGTGTCAACTTGTAAGCTAAAACTTATTCCATTATTTGTTGATTTATAGACCCCTCCAAATGGGCTTGTAGCACCACTCTTCCAAACCAAACAATAAATTTTAGAGGTGTCGCTTGGGCATATTGCAACTTTAATTCCAGCACAGGTAATACTACTGTTTATATTCGATTGAATCCACGATGCACCATTATCGTAGGAACGATAAAAATAGCTGCCCGTAGCTGAATATAGAATGGTACTGCTTTGTGGCCTATAAGTTAAATCGCGATAGCTACTAGTAACGGTAGTCGTTTTAACCCACGAAGTGCCGGCATTATTACTCTTGTAAATACCATCGGAGCAAGCCGCAATGAGCGTGTTGGTGTCGTTGGGCGTATAAAGAATATAAGACACTAATTTATTGCCAATGCCCGTTGTAGATTGAATCCAGGAAATACCACCGTCATTTGTTTTCCAAACCCCGAGTCCACCTCCATTATAATTAGCATCGCCCGTACCGAGAAACATCACCTTCGGTTTTAATGGATTTATAGCCAACGACGCACAGGCGGTTTGAGGTAGAAAGTCGCTTATGGGTCGCCAGGTGTTTCCTTCATTCGACGATTTGAAAACGCCGCCAGAGGCTGTTACAGCAAATAAAACAGTGCTGTCGGTGGGGTGATATACCAATTGCGACACCCGTCCCATACCGGTTGTTTGAACACTTGGATTCGCTGGAAACTTTACCGGACCTACCTGGGTGAAAGTCGCGAAATTTTGTGGAAATGCAATGGTTGATTGAACAAGTATAAACAGTAATAGAATTAATTTCTTCATCGGGTAAGGGTATCGTTTTGGCTTTTCTTCCATTGTTCTAAAACCTCTTCCGGGGTCATGATGGTGCCATCGGGCTTTACTAAATTTTTGTTGCGTTGTTGCCAATTCAAAAATTGTTTATACTCATAAACATATTGAAGAGAGCGGTTGTCTTCTTTCTTTTTTTCTGATCCTGTTTTTTCTTTACCGTAGATATCCTTTCCTTCCCCGTTGTCTTCCGTAGGCTTTTCGCGGTGTTTCCAATAGCTATCAAAAGCGGCTACTGCCGCATAATAATTTACGCCGGTGCTGTCCATCATTGCAATCCAATATGGGTAGTTTTCGAGCGTATCGTTACCGGAACTTTTGTGCATTGATGCTTGATGTCCGCTTTTACAGGCTTGAAATGCAGGATTCAGACAAAGTGCGAATACGATGAGGCCAATTTGTTTTATACGAAGTAACATAGACTGCTGCGAAAATAATGATTTTATTTTGGGGCAAGTTTCATGCTTTTGTATCGAAATTTTAAGGGTATTTCCATATTGGAAGTGCATACGAAAAAAACTGGAAGGATCTGAACTTTGATGGTTAGTTATTCATTTTATTATGCAGAACTCTCTTTTTGAAATCCTCGGTTCATGGTGATCCTTCAACAAGTTAATCATGAATTGACGGATTTAATCCTTTTTACCTGGATTTAACATCACAAAAAGATAGATTAGATTTGTTTCTTTATTTTCTAATTCATAGCTTTAAACTTGATTTTTAAAGAGCTTAAATCGGATCCCTCCCGCAAAAAGCAGATAAGCTTATGTGTGTTTATGAGCCTGTGGCCTCCCTGTCCCTTCGGGTCGTCATGCAGAGGAGCGTGAGCAGGAGCCAAAGCGGGAGTATGCGCTCCGTGGCATCCGTGGCCAAGATACACCCTGCCCATATCAATCGAGCAGATGCCACGGCCCATTTTCCTACGCTTCACCCTCGCATAAATGGCCCTCTGCATGACGCAGTTAAACCGGATGCTTCATACAGAGTAGATAAGCTTATGTGTGTTTATGAGCCTGTGGCCTCCCTGTCACTTCAGGTCGTCATGCAGTGGAGCGTGAGCAGGAGCCAAAGCGGGAGTAGGCGCTCCGTGGCATCCGTGGCCAAGATACACCCTGCCCATATCAATCGAGCAGATGCCACGGCCCATTTTCCTACGCTTCATGCAGAGTAGATAAGCTTACGTGTGTTTATGAGCCTGTGGCCTCCCTGTCACTTCAGGCAGCGGGGTAAACTTTTATAATCTTGGATTGAAATTTTAGATAATCGGCAATCGTCTCCATCCAAAATAAACAATTCAGATATTGCCATTTTTTTTTACTTTTGTCAGATTGCCATTTAAAACAATAACTTTTGATACGAATGAAATTAATTTTTACCTTTCTATTGCTTTTAGTCGCCTGCTTTGGTATAGCACAATCGGTGGGCATTAATAATGCGACGCCCGATAGTAATGCCATCCTCGACGTTAGCTCCACAGCTAAGGGGGTTTTAATTCCTCGCATGACCAAGGCACAACGTACCGCCATAAACTACACCGCCAACCCAAAACCGGCCGGCCTACTCGTGTATCAAACCAACGACACCACCGGGTTTTGGTATTGGGATGGAGCCCTATGGCAACATCTTTCTAACGCTAGTGCCGACCACGACTGGTACACCGAAGGCACTACAATCGCCCCAACGGCGATCACCGATTCCATGTTTCATTCCGGCAAAGTAGCTATTGGAAAAAACACCGTAGGCGATACCAAAGTAGCCATTGAGAATACGACCAATATCAGCTCGCTTACACTCAATAATACCTATACCCCACCAAGTCTAATCTCAAACAAATACGGCATTTATAATACACTAAATTCGAACCAATATAATACGGCCATTAGAAATGATCTCTTAGGAACAGGCAACTCAAGTACTGGCGTATATAATTTATTTCAAGGCACGGTTGTCAGTGGCCAACACACCGGATTGGTAAATACTTTCGAATCGAACGGCTCGCACAACCAAATTGCACTGTACAATTACTTCGCGAGTACCGCCTCTACGGGAAGCTATATTGCCGGCATGCGCAACTGGTTTACGAGTGGCAGCAGCTATACAGGAGCCATTACCGCCATCGACAACTCGATGTATAATAATAATAACGGAATTCAGATAGGCGTAAATAATGAATTTACGGGCACCGGTAATGGCACCAAATATGCTGTTAAAAACTCATTTTCAGGCAACGGGAGTTCTTCCTTTTATGGAGCGTATACCGATATAACGGCCAGTGGATCGGGCTCCTATACGGGTACTTATAATATTGTCAGTGGCGCTGGAAGCAACCAGGTAATTGGTGCTACCAATTGGATTTCCTCTAATGGAGATGGGAGTCATTATGGCAACTATAATTATTTAGGTGGTACAGGAAATGGAGTTCAAGTAGGCGTGTACAATACCCTTAGTGGAACTGGCACCGGGCCGCATTTTGCTTCCTATAATACCATTACAGGATCTGGAAGTGGGGTACAATATGGTGTCACTTCCCAAATGTACACCTCGGGTTCTGCAACAAACTACGGATTTGTAGCCAGTATAGGTACCACCGGAAATGGTGAGCAGTATGGCCTCTGGTCTACGATTGGAAATACAGGCAGCGGTATACATTATGGTATTTCTAATGATTTACTCGGTACCGCTACCGGCATCCAGTATGGTGTAAAAAACAATATCACGGTTACGGGAAATGCCGCACAGTATGGTATTCATAATACGTTGAGCAACTCCGGCAGTGGTAGTCATTTTGCCATCGACAACACATTGGGAGGCACTGGGGGTGGTGCTCAGTATGGAATTCAAACATCGATAACGAATACCGGTAATGGAGACCAGTACTCCATGTGGTCAGCCCTCAGTGGAGCCGGCACAGGCCGACATATTGGCAATGTAACCGTTCTTACTGGTACAGGAAGTGGAGAACAAGCGGGAAGCGAGCTTGAAATCTGGAATACCGGCAATGGCGCACATTATGGAAACCTGATTTCGTTATATGGCACAGGAAGCGGAACAAAATCGGGTTTATCCGTAGAAATAGACCCCGGTGCCGGTGGCATACATTATGGTGTTTACGCATCGGCACAAAAGGCTACCGGATATGCCGGATATTTTTTGGGTCGTGTTTCCATCGGATCAACCATTACTACCAATTATATCATGCCGTTTTCAAGAGGCAATGCCAATAATATTATGCAAACCGATGGTTCGGGCAACGTAACCTTTGTGTCGCCGGATACGGCTTTAAATAGCTATGGATGGCTCACCACAGGCAATAGTAGTAGCAACTCTTTCACCAATTTTGTGGGTACTAAAGATGACCATGACTTGGTTTTCAAAACGAATAGTATCGAGCGTTTAAGAATTGATTCTGCCTCTGGCAATATTGGCATTGGCACCAACGCACCGGAGGAAAAGCTTCATGTTTTTATGGGTAGTGCAGGTACTGTTACGGCACCAACTAACACCGTAACTGTATTTGAAAACAGTACCGATGCCTATCTCAATATACTATCGCCGGATGCTAAAGAAAAAGGACTGTTTTTTGGTGGCCCGGTTGGCAATAACGATGGCGGTATAATTTATAATGCTACGACCCTCTCGAAAGGTTTTGAATTTAGAACCGATGGCAATATCTCTCGAGTTGCGATCGACTCGGCAGGTAAAGTAGGCATTGGCACCACCACTCCCCAAGCCCGACTTCATATCTTAGGCCCTAATGGCGCTACCGGTGTTACCCCACAAGCCGACGCTTCGCTGGTTTTGGATGAAACCGGCGACGACCTTTATTTCAATATTTTGTCCGACTATAACTTTGCCGGGGGAGTGCTCTTTGGAAACATATTCGATGCCGCTGATGGGGGCATTATCTACAATCATGCCAATACCCGCTCGGGTATGCAGTTTCGTACCAATGCCAATATAACCCGCATGGTAATTGACTCCAATGGAAGTGTAGGCATTGGCACATCACTCTATAGCCCAAAAACATCTCTTGAAATTGATGGGGGCTTAACCATCGATGATGCTACCTTTTCTGCTACCGCGATTTCTCCTGCTTATTGTACCTTAACGGTAGGCAACCGAAGCTATTATAGAATTACTTCAACCGGTACAACTGCGACACGCCTAATCAGTTTAAGTAATGGGCTCGCCGTAGGTCAAATTTTGGTTATCTCCTGTTCCACTGGCGGGTTTCGATTTGATGATTCGGCCACATCAAATGCAAATACAACTTCCACCACCACCGATCTATCGGCAAACGATACCATTACCTTTATTTGGAATGGCTTATCCTGGCTTCAGATAAGCTTTTCGGCTAATTAAAACGGAAACTACCTTATTTTAGAAATGAACAAAGTTGGACGAAGTAGAATTTGTATTCTGAAGTGTCGAACATCTTCGTATCACATCTAACTATAATTTCCAAAAAAGAATTTGTATAATTTTAGAACATCTATTAATTTTGTATTGTCATATTAACGACAACCTAAAATGGCTACTCAAAAAACTAAAAAAAATCCAGCAAAAAAAGCAGTAACAAAAAAGGCAACTCCTAAAAAGGTAGTGGCGAAAAAGAAGGTAGTGGCGAAAAAAGCAGCACCTAAGAAGTCGGCAGTGAAAGCCAAGCTAACGCCTAAAAAAGTAGTGAAAAAGAAAGTTGTAGTAAAAAAAACAGTAATTAAAAAAGCAGCACCAAAAAAGACGATCGTAAAAAAAGTGGTGGTGAAAAAGGTGGTGAAAAAAGCTGTACCTAAGAAGATTGTGGTGAAAAAGAAAGTGGCTCCTAAAAAAGTGGCGAAAAAGAAAGTCGTAGTGAAAAAAGTCGTGGTGAAAAAAGCGGCCCCTAAAAAGCCTGTAGTGAAAGCCAAAGTGGCACCAAAGAAAATAGCAATCCAAAAGCCTGCAGTAAAAAAAGTCGTTACAAAGCCAGTAGCCTCGATACCAAAGAAACGTCCCACGCCGAAGAAGCTCCCCATAGTGGCTATCCCTCCTATTGCTATAATTGAAGTTACACCCCCCGTTATGGAAATCGTAGTCGATGACATCGTGCTTATTTCACCTACACTCGATGAAAATATCTTTTCACCCAGTGAAGAGAATGATGAGCATCCGACTTCCGAATTATTGTAATTAGCGGTTGATTAACCGGTGGTAAGTTGGAAATAGATTGAATTTCAGATAGCACTACTCCACTTGGTTTACGTTACTTTTGCGCCCCATGCAGGCCACCTTTAAAAAACATTTATTGGAATTTAAAATACCGGCACAAACGAGCCGCGGAAGTTATACTCACAAAGAGGTTTATCTTTTAACGGTTTCCGATGGTGTTTCTAACGCTCTCGCAGAGGCTTCTCCCCTGCCCGATTTAAGTATCGATCCCATGCCAAAAATGGAAGAGAAAATGCTCGATGTTTGTTCCTATCTGAACGAGCAAAATGATAGGCATGAAATTAATTACGCCTTGCAGTTACAGCATTTTCCGTCGATACAATTTGCTTTAGAATGTGCCTTCGAAAAACTAAAGTATAAAGAGCCAAACCTCCTTTTTCCTTCTGCATTTACCGAAAAAAAAGAAGGGATCCCCATCAACGGATTAGTGTGGATGGCCGACAAGGAGAATATGTGGAAGCAAATAGAAAGCAAGATAGAAGCTGGCTATACGTGCATAAAATTGAAAATTGGAGCACTCGATTTTGATGAAGAATGCCGCTTACTTGAACGGGTTAGAAAAATACATAGCGCTCATAAAATTACCTTACGAGTTGATGCCAATGGAGCCTTTGCCATTGACGACGCCAAACAAAAGCTCCACGACTTATTCCAATTTGAACTACACAGTATCGAACAACCCATTAAATCGAAGCAATACGATGCCATGCAACAACTCTGCGCAGAAACGAAAATACCTATTGCATTGGATGAAGAACTTATTGGAATGGATGCGACGGAGAATAGTGAAGGACTATTGAAATATATCAGACCCCAGTTTATTATTTTAAAACCTACCTTACTTGGTGGTTTTAAAAACTGTAACCGCTGGATTCGGGCAGCCTCCAAAAACCAGGTAGGTTGGTGGCTTACCTCCGCTTTGGAAAGCAATATTGGCCTTAATGCCATCGCACAATATGCTGGAACCTTTCGAGTTACACTTCCTCAGGGCTTGGGCACAGGAACACTCTACCGTAACAACTTCAAAGAAAATACGATAATAAATGATGGAATGTTATTCTACCATGAGGCCTAATGAATTCCTGATTTTTGGGGTTATCGATACCTGTAAAATTGCATCTACATTGTGACGACATTTTAGGAATATAATTGTTGAGTAATCCATACAAAATCAGACACCTTTAACTGCTCAGCCCGCTTAGAATAAATTTCGTGAGATAAGATACTCTTATCATTTACCAACGATTGAAGGGCATTACGTAACGTTTTGCGACGTTGATTGAACCCTGTTTTTACCACTAGTTTAAATTTCACTTCATCACATGGCAGCGTATCCGTTGCATTTCTTATCAATCGGATGACTCCGCTTTTTACTTTTGGGGGAGGTATAAACTCATTCTCACCAACCGTAAATAAATATTCAATATCATAAAATGCTTGAAGCAAGACACTTAAAATGCCGTACTCCTTGCTTCCCGGAGGAGAGGCAATCCGCTGTGCCACTTCCTTTTGAAACATACCCACCACTTCACACACCACATTTTTATTCTCAAGTGCCTTAAATAAAATTTGAGAGGAAATATTGTATGGAAAATTCCCGATAATGGCAAACGGTTCGTTTGAAAACTTCTGCAAATCCATCCATAAAAAATCTTGTTCTAAAAGGCGTGAAGTAATCGGCAGATAATGCGCTTGTAGGTACAAAATGCTCTCCCTATCAATTTCCACTACCCAGGTTTCAAAACGCTGGTCTTCTAATAAATACTTGGTGAGTACACCCATTCCGGCTCCTATCTCCAACACTTTTTTATACGGGAGGCGGCATAAAAGACTCTGTGCAATAGCTTGAGCAATAGCTTCATTCTTTAAAAAATGCTGCCCTAAATGTTTCTTCGGTTGAACTTTCAAGAGATACTAATTTGTTACTGCGAAAGTAGAAAACAAATTCGTTAATATTGAAAACATTCCATTTCTTTGATTTCAACCAAATCAAGATCTTAAAACAATTTATATTTGCGCCTAAAACCAGATCATTTATTCACCCATGCAGCCTTGGCTTAACAAACCTATATTTGCACTCATAGATGCATAATTATAATGTTCTCCATTGAATTAAATCGTTTAAATTTGTGCATTAGATTATATCTTCTAAGATGACAGTTTCAGCAAGCAACGATGTACTCTTCTTTTATGCTACCGAAGGCATTTTAGTGACCAATGAACGCCGAGAAATCATTCAGATTAACCCGAGCGCAGAAAAACTCTTCGGTTATGGTGAAGGTGAGCTAATCGGTAAAAAAATTGAGGTGCTGGTTCCAAAACGAGTAGTAGAGAAGCATCCCGAACATATTGAGCGCTTTAATAGAAACCCTCACCCACGCTCTATGGGAGCAAGCAGCGACCTCTTCGGATTAAAAAAAGACGGAACCGAATTCCCGGTTGAAATAAGTTTAAGCCCTTATACCACCTTAGAGGGAAAATTCGTGATTGCCTTTATAGTGGATATTACCTTGGCTATACAAGCAAAAGAAAAACTTAAAAACTATTCAACAGAACTCGAGAAACACGTAAAAAATAGGACCCTTATTTTGGAAGAGGCAATTCAAGAACTGGAAAAAACAAAAAAAGAATTATTCAATGCCTTGAACAAAGAAAAAGAACTAAATGAATTAAAATCACGGTTTGTTTCCATGGCCTCGCATGAATTCAGGACGCCACTTACCACCATGATGTCGTCACTTTCATTAGTCACCAAATATGGAGAGCATAACGACAAAGTAAATCAAACGAAGCATGTAAATAAAATAAAAACTTCCATCAATAATCTTACCGATATTTTAAATGACTTGCTTTCAGTAGGAAAACTGGAAGAGGGCAAAATTGAAAATATGCCGGAAGAGATGAACCTGAAAGTATATATCACCGAGATCATCTCAGAGATGCATTCCTTAGCAAAGGAAGGACAAAATTTCACTCATCTGCATACCGGAAGTGAAATTGTTTCTCT
The DNA here is from genome assembly GCA_947507965.1 of Bacteroidota bacterium. Taxonomy (GTDB): domain Bacteria; phylum Bacteroidota; class Bacteroidia; order UKL13-3; family UKL13-3; genus CAINMV01. Next base: position 35,393 of record CANNQU010000009.1, on the reverse strand, counting down.
TGATAAAAAAATCTTGAAAAATATTTTATTTAACTTTATTTCTAACGCCATTAAGTTTTCAAAAGAAAATGGAGAAATTGAAATCGCAGCACATGTAATCAACTCGACCGTAAGAATTTCAGTTAAAGATAACGGGATAGGGATTTCACAAGAAGATCAAAAACATTTGTTTGAACGCTTTTTCCGAGGTCATAATGCAGCACACATACAAGGCACCGGCTTGGGTTTACATATCGTAGCAAAATATGCCGAACAGATGAATGGATCAGTTGACTTTCAAAGCACACAAAATATAGGAACCATATTTACCATCATAATCCCGCAGTAACGCATGAAAAAAATTCTTTTAATAGAAGACAATGCTGATGTACGTGAAAACACCGCCGAAATTCTTAAGTTGGCACAGTATCATGTTCTAACCGCCAGTAACGGCAAAGAAGGCGTGGAGTTAGCTCAGAAAGAGAGCCCCGATTTAATCATCTGCGATATTATGATGCCGGTACTCGACGGCTATGGGGTTTTACATTTATTGGCAAAAAACGAAGACACCTCCAGTATCCCATTTATATTTTTAACAGCAAAAGCCGAGCGGAGCGATCTTAGAAAAGGAATGGAGATGGGGGCTGATGATTATTTGACGAAGCCTTTTGACGATGTGGAGTTACTCAATGCCATTGAAAGCCGATTAAAGAAAAATGATATCTTAAAGAATGTCTTCACTAAAAACTTAGACGGTATCAACAGTTTTCTTGCAGAAGCCAAAGGAATAGAATCCCTAAAAAAACTCTCTGAGGAACATGAGTTAAGGCTCTATCGAAAGAAAGATGACATCTACAAAGAAGGAAGCTATCCACGAGGAATTTATTTTGTAAGCAAAGGAAAGGTAAAAATATACCAAACCAACGAAGCAGGAAAAGAACTTATTACAGCGCTACACAATGAAGGCGATTTTTTTGGATACTTATCCTTGTTGCAAGAAGAAAAGCATTCAGGATCGGCAACAACATTAGAAGATTCGGAAATTTACATGCTCCCAAAGGAAGACTTCTTCTCCCTCCTATACCTCAATCACGGCGTTTCGAAGAAGTTCATTGAAATACTTTCTAATAATTTACGCGAAAATGAGAGGCAACTCATCAAGTTGGCGTATAATTCGGTGCGAAAAAGAGTTGCCGAAGCACTCGTAAAACTCTCTAATAAATACAAGAAAACCGGAGAGAAGGTTTTCAGTATGAACGTATCAAGAGAAGATCTTGCCAACCTTGTTGGTACCGCCACGGAAACCGTAATACGAACACTAAGCGATTTTAAAGAAGAAAAATTTATTGATGTCACCGGAGGGAAAATAACCATCCTTGACTATGATAAATTGGCCGAGATGAAAAATTAACATCCTGCTACAACACCCATGATTGCATATTTGTAGCAAATTTACGGCCCAAAATAATCGCTTCCTTTTTTTTAAAAGAACACGCTGAATGGAATCCTGATTACGGATTTTAAAATCAGATGCTTTTCACAAGAATGCATAAATACTGATAATAATCATATCTTTTGCTGACCATCATCATTCAGTAGTCCAATTTGAAACTATACTTTTGTTACTATTAAACTAGGGTATTTACTGCGTCTCGGCAATTCGCATTAAATACCCCTGAAATCACTTTAAGGGGATGCCCTAAGTTTAGCTAAATAAAGAAAATGTTATCGACAATCAATAGACACCTCTTAAATAATTCAAAAGCTGCTTTTTCGGGGGCCTTTATTGGGTTGTGTTTATCATTGAATGAGTTAAAATAATGAAAAATGACATCCTACAAATAATGGTTTATGCTCACCGGAAGATATCTGCCGTGAAGGAGGAGTTTAATACTGTTTTTCCGTATTTAAAGCTGGAATTTTTCCTCAAACCAAACCTCCCCAATAGTGCCTCTACCTTGAAATTTTTAAAGTATGACAGTAAAACCTTAGGAGAATTTAAAGAAGATCTACTAGAGGCGGAAATTTGCATCAACCCATCGATGACCGTAGAAAATTTGGATCAAAAATTTCGTGATACTTACGGATTAGGTGTCCTGGTTTACCGGAAATCGGGGAAAGCATGGCTCGAAACAACACTCACCCATAACTGGACTTTAGAAGAACAGAACAAACAAGGCGAGGAGCTTAGCAACTAAGAATTACCAGCGCATAACGTCTCACTTCGGCCAGCCTTTTTATTAAATGTCGATTTTAAAATTTAACTATTCAAAAAATCATCATGAAAACGATCATTGCTGGAACCGATTTTAGCCAATCGTCGCTAAATGCCTGTCAATACGCCGCCTTCTTAGCGCAAATATTAAATTGTAAGCTTGTGCTCTTTAACCTATTTGAAGCTCCAATTATGCATTCAAATACCGGCTTATATGGAATATCATATACCTCCCAGCGACTACTAAGTGAAAAAAATATCGACCATTTAACGATAGAATTACAAAAACACTTTCCAAAAGTAAAAATCAGTCCGTTTGTTACCAGCGGCTCTTTTAGGCAAGAGCTGGAGAATTTCACCAAAATACATCAGGTCGAAGCAGCGGTTATGGGTTTAGAAGCGAAGACCCAGATAGCTAAGTTTATTTATGGTAGTCATGGGCTGAATATCATTGGTAAAATAAAAACCCCTGTTATTATTGTACCCAAAAATTACAAAGAACATCACTTATCGAAAGTATTATTGGCGGTTGATAATAATGAAAAACTACAGAATGCATCGTTTGAAGACTTTGAGAATTTTCTATCCCAATCCAAAGCACGCCTGAATGTTTTACATGTAAGAACAAAAGAAGAGGTTTTCGATCCACTACTTCGAGAGCTGAAAATAAATGGCGAGAAGAAGCCGATAGAATCCATTCAGGCAAAAGACCTTCAGCGTGGAATTAAAAAATATTGTTTGGAGGGGAACATCGATTTAATTACCATTCTAAGCAAAAAACATGGTGCTTTTTATAACCTGTTTTCCGAATCCAATACCCAACGTGTTGCCTTTACAGCCAAAGTACCGGTAATGGCTCTTCACGATTAGTGTCTATAATAGCTATGACTTCGAATGTGCTAGATAATTTCTTAAATGAGATCGGCGAGTTATCTCGCTTTATGCTTCGGTTCTTTCGGGAAGGATTTAAGCCTAGATATGAATTTGCCGAATTCAGCAGACAATGTTTTAACATCGGAAATAAGACACTCCCACTGGTAGCCATCACCGGCTTAATTATGGGCTTGGTTATTACCATTCAATCGCAGCCTTCCTTGCAGGCCTTTGGTGCGGAGTCGTGGTTGCCTTCGGTAGTTGCTGTTTCATTGGTAAGAGAAATTGTACCGGTAATAACCGCTTTGATTTGCGCTGGGAAAATAGGTTCCAGCATGGGTGCAGAGCTTGGCTCGATGAAAGTAACGGAACAAATCGATGCCATGGAGGTGTCGGGTACCAACCCATTTAAGTATCTCGTGGTAACACGCGTTTTCGCCGCCATATTGATGATTCCTCTTTTAATCATTCTAAGCGATACCATCGCACTCTATGGCGCTTTTTTGGGAGTGAATATGAAACAGGTGGTGAGTTTCCATCTTTTCAGTAACCAGGTTTTTGAATCGCTTAGCTTTGGAGATGTTTTACCCTCTATCATTAAAGCCTTCTTTTTTGGCTTCGCTATTGGTATAATTGGTTGTTTCAAAGGGTTTTCAACCACCAATGGAACGCAAGGGGTAGGCAGGGCAGCTAATTCTGCCGTGGTAACCTCCATCTTTGTTGTATTTATTATTGATTTGATGGCCGCTCAGATTGGCGATATCCTAAGCATCTTATGACCTCCAATAACAATAGCAATGAACCTGCGGTAATACAGATTAAAGGCTTGAAAAAGTCGTTTGGTGCGAATCATGTGCTTCGCAATTTTCACCTTGAACTGCATCAAGGTGAAAACCTGGTGGTATTAGGCAAATCGGGCTCGGGAAAATCCGTTCTAATAAAATGTCTCATCGGACTCTTGGCACCCGATGCAGGAAGTATCAAAGTATTGGGTGATGAAGTGCCGGAACTTTCTCACGACGCATTGGATAAACTCCGGGTTAAAGTAGGCTTCTTATTCCAAAGCAATGCCCTCTATGATTCGATGACCGTACGTGAAAATCTTGAATTTCCTTTAAGAAGACACTGGATAAAAACAACCAAGGAAAGTGTGAACGAATTGGTGCGGCACGCGCTTACCGATGTAGGACTAATAGATACTATCGATAAAATGCCGGCCGAACTTTCAGGCGGGATGAGAAAACGAATCGCCTTAGCACGTACCCTAATTCTTAAGCCCAATATTATTCTATACGATGAGCCTACTACAGGCCTCGACCCAATTACCAGTAGAGAAATAAGTAACCTGATATTAGCGATTCAAAAAAAATACAATACGTCCTCCATCATCATTTCACACGATATGAGCTGTGTGAAATTAACCTCCAATCGAATTATTATGCTCATCGACGGCATTTGTTATGCCACCGGAACGTACGCCGAACTATGCCAATCGACGGATATTAAAGTTAAACAATTTTTTGATTAATGCCATGAAAAAACAACCGTTAAATACCACTAAACTTGGACTTTTTGTTCTCGTGGCCACCGCTTGTCTGGTGGCTGGGCTTTATTATATTGGAAGCAAAAAAAATATCTTCAACGCTACCATAAACGTAAGTGCCGATTTTAATAATATCGGAGGCTTAATGTCAGGAAATAATGTGCGTTTTAATGGTATCAATGTAGGTACGGTAACTCAGGTTTACCCCATCTCCGACACGGCCATCAAAGTGGAGTTCACTATTGACGTAAAATCTACCCGATTTATCAATAAAAAGGCCATCGTCTCTATCGGTACCGATGGATTATTGGGGAATAAGATTATCAATATTTCTCCGGGAGAAACAGGGGCACTACCCGTTCAAGAAGGCGACCTGCTTAAAGCGATGAATCCGATACGAATGGAGGAAGCGTTGCGAACACTGGTCATAACCAATGATAATTTAAATGCAATCACCTACAGCTTAAAGGGGGTCACCGAAAAGTTCAATAATACCCATTCATTATGGCGTTTGTTGACAGATACCGTAGTGGCCGAAAATGTTAGAAACGCCGTCGTGCGTATTAAACTTACCAGTGATCATGCGGCTGTTATCACCGGCGATTTAAGTAAAATTGTTCAAGAGATTAAAGCCGGAAAAGGAACCGTGGGGGCATTACTTGTTGATACGGTGTTTTCCCATCATCTCAATCAAACGATTGTAAATATACAGGCACTCAGCGATTCGGTAGCTATAATTACAGGTAACTTTAAAAACATTTCCGAAAATTTAAAAAATGGAAAGGGTTCCGTTGGAACATTACTAACCGATACTACTTTTGTTCACGACCTTAATTTAAGCATAGAAAACATAAAAACGGGGTCGGCTAATTTTAATGAGAGTATGGAGGCTTTAAAACATACCTGGCCGCTAAAACGGTATTTCAAAAAGAAACTACCTTCCAAAAACGACGGTTCCCATTTTTAGCCTTTATTCGGCTAGGCTTTATTAAAAACAAGCAACGGCACTTTCGAGGTAAAAGAATAGTCGGCCGCGTTGCTGGATAGGAATATCTTATCGAAAAAACTCCTGCTTTGCTCTGTAAACATAACCATAACGGAGGGTTTCGACTTTTTCACTACCACCTCTATGTTCGTAACTAAACGCTCGGTGAGGTTCACCTCTTCGAGATGCATTTTAATCGCATACTTTGAAAATTTCTTGGCTTGCTTATCCATAATGAGCTTACTGGTGACCCCCGATGTAGGGTAATGGAAATGAAGCAATTCAATGGCCGCTTTTAGCGGTTTTGAAAAGGCTAAAACTTTTCTCAACTCTCTATCTACATGCTCCAAATCGGAAGCATAGAGTATCGTTTTTATTTCTTTCTTACGGTAGTTATAAGGAACAGCAATAACCGGAACAGGAGCGTGATTAATGAGATATGAAGTATTTGTACCCAGCAACTTTTTAAGCTTACCTGCTCCTCGGGTACTGATACAAATAAAATCGATCTTGCTTTTCTGAGCATAGTCCAAGATACTGCTATCGGTGTGAAGGGCACTTACGATTATGCACTTTTCACGATGCCTAACAAGTCCCATACTATTATACACGGATTGCACAAAACGATCCAACTTTTTTTGAATCGTTTCCGCTGCCCGTTTTTCAAATGCTGCGATAGTGGCCTTATTCCAAGTTGTGGGTTTCTCGAAATAATAAGCATGAAAAAATATTAATTCATACTTAGCTTGAGAAGCGAGTTGGATAGCAAAGCGCAATCCTGCTTTGGAGTTAGTAGAGAAATCGGTAGTTACAAGAATTTTATCCATGATGGTAGGTGTTAATTAATGATGCGCCTTTTGAAGTCCATTACTAATTTTATCGGCGAAATTGGTGCGCTTCGATAACGTCTTGTTGCTTATCGTAATTTATTTCTGCAAAGTTACGCCATAAGCAAACGTCAACCAATGACGTGGGTCAGTTACTGAAAATAACGGCAGAGAAGCAACGTTCTTTTTAGAGAAGAATACCATAATTTCTTGAAGAAATTTGAAATTGACCATGAAGCAAAACAGGTACCTGAATTTATAGGACCATAGGCTTAGCAAAGCAAAATTGACAACAACTTCATCAAATAAAATCCAAAGAAGCCGGTATGAGTAAGCCACCGGGCTTGTGCTTCGTGTTGAAAAGAATTATTCCTAAATAGCCCAAAGTACAATAAATTTGTATCGATTAAAAAAGTCATATCATGGAAGTAAGAGATAGCAACGGCACCCTTCTAAGCGAAGGCGATTCGGTCATCATTATTAAAAGCTTGCCTGTAAAAGGCAGTCCAAAAGGCATTAAGCAAGGCACGGTAGTGAAAAACATCCGCCTCACCAACAGCGCACAAGAAATTGAAGGTAAGGTTGATAAGATGATGATGGTACTTAAAACGATGTTCGTAAAAAAAGCATAGCCTCTTTTTTATAGCCATTAGGTTACTTTATTAAAAGGTGATTGCTTCTCCACTTTCTCCTTTTTTAATTCATGCCCATACACCGCCACTTTATTATTCATAAGCCCTTTGGTTATCTAAGTCAGTTTGTGTGCGTCTTAAAAAAGAAAAAACTTTTGGGCGAACTGCACGATTTCCCTGAAGGCACCATGGCTATTGGCCGCCTTGATGAAGACAGTGAAGGCCTGCTGCTGCTTACCACCGACGGTAGAATGAGCGAACGTATTCGTAGCAAAACCATGGAGAAAGAGTATTATGCGCAAGTCGATGGTTTAGTTACAGAAGAAGCCATAGAGCTGTTGCAACACGGGGTTGAAATTGGAGTACGCAATACCAAATATCAAACGTTACCTTGCCAGGTTTTTAAGTTAGAAACAGTACCCAGCTTCGCACCACGGGTAAAAAAATTACGCGACGATAGGCATGGCCCCACCTGCTGGATATCGGTAACCCTCACCGAAGGCAAGCTACGGCAAGTACGAAAAATGACTGCTGCCGTGGGCTTCCCAACCTTACGTTTATTTCGAGTGCGTATTGGAGGAATATATCTAGGAGCTATGCAAGCCGGGGATGTAATGGAAGTAAAACAATTATAGCGTACCGAATTTTACGTTCCCCATTTTCTTTTCTAATACGCTCGGCCTGGAAAAGCAATTGCCTCTAACTTGCACTTGCCTACAATACGGTATCTTTGATTCATAATTACTCCTTTTATCATGACAACCTATATCGCTATACTACGAGGAATAAACGTAAGTGGTCATAAGATGATGAAAATGGAGGCCCTTCGCCGCTTATGTGAAGCACTGGGTTTTAAAATGGTTCAAACATATATTCAAAGTGGCAATATCATTTTTAACTTTTCCAAGGCCAAAAGTGAGGAGCTAGAAAAAAAGATAGCCTTTAAGATACTCGAAGAATTTAAGTTTGAAGTGCCGGTATTGGTAATGGAAGCCGATGAGGTAATAGCGGCCATAAAAAACAATCCTTTTGTAAATAAGAAATTAATTGATCTTACCAAGCTTCATGTCACCTTTTTGGCAGAAGAGCCCGAGCAAGCCGCTGTGTCTAAAATTAGGTCTGAAGATTATGCTCCTGATGAATTTATGATACACGGCAAAACGGTTTATCTATATTGTCCCGGGGGCTATGGAAACACCAAACTTAGCAACAACTTTTTTGAGCGTACGTTAAAAGTAATGGCCACCACCAGAAACTGGAAAACGGTGAATGCATTGGGATCAATGACAGGATTGTAGAATCTTGGGATGGCACTTAACGCTTCTCCCAAGCTTGTGCAACTTCCTCCAACTCATTATAAAAATCTTCTCCAAACTTTCGAACGATACCCTCTTTTACAAATTTGTAAATAGGCACTTTTAATTCTTTTCCTAGTTTACAGGCATCGCTGCAAATATTCCATTTGTGATAATTAAGGGCGGTATAATTCTTCAATAGTTCAACCCGAATCGGGTATAAATGACAGCTTACCGGTTTCTTCCATGCGATTTCACCTTTGTTATAGGCTTCTTCAAAGCCACATTTCAAAACCTTTTTTTCGTCGTAAAACACAAAGGCACATTCTCCGGTAGCATGAAAGTTGGTTACCAATTCATAATCGTCATCGCGTTTCCAAAAACCTTCTTTTTTAATTTTATCTTGCGATTTTTGGGGAAGATAGGGCATCACCTGATCTATCAATTGCGCCATGATCGGAATCTCTTCGGCATCCAAAGGAGCACCGGTGTCGCCTGCCTTACAACATTCTCCTTTACATTTATCAAGATTACAAACAAAGTTTTTCTCGATTACATCTTCGCTTATTAAATACCCTCTTAACTCTAACATGATTCTTATTACTTATAGTCTTCCATCTTTATTATTTCATTACAAAAGCCATATTCTCGGGCATCGTTACTCGAAACAATGACCAAACGGTCTTTCGTATATTTTTCAATTGCGTTCAAATACAGCGTTAACCCCCGGTTATCTAAATTTTGCGTAGGCTCATCAAGTAAAAGAATTTTACTATCCGTACAAAAGGCCAAGGCTAGTTTCACGCGTTGCTTATTGCCACTGCTTAAATACTTAATGGGTTTGTTAAGCTCGTTTTCCAGTTGAAAAACAGCTCCAATTTCCGTGCTGTCCTTAACGATCATCTTCTTTAATTTTGAATGAAAAAGAAGATGTTCGACTACGGTGTATTCCTCTATCAGTTCCATAAACGGAGAAGCGATACTACAATATTGAAAATGCATTTCCTCCTCTATCATTATATCCTTATCCTTGAGTATTATTTTGCCCTGTGTTGGCATCATATAGCCACAAAGAACTTGGAGCAGGGTGCTTTTACCACTTCCATTGGAACCCGTTACAGCATAGGCATTTCCTTCATAAAAATGGTAGTTGAATTTTTTAAAAACATACCCGCGTAAAAATTTTTTACTCAGGTTTTCAACTTCAAGATGGATCATAATTTTGCCCGCCGCAATGATTTATTTAAACGAATAACCTTTCATAATACCCCGGTTCGATTCCTGAATGAAGCTGATTATCTCATCTCGCTCGGGAGAAGTAGGCATCTCTGCCTCAATAATTTTCAAGGCCTTGGAAGTATTGTGCTTTCGCAGGTACAGCGTACGATATATTTCCTGAATCTCCGCAATTTTTTCACTGGTGAATCCTCTTCTTCGCAAACCCACACTGTTTACCCCTTCATAACTAAGGGGTTCGCGAGCGGCCTTAATAAAAGGAGGCACATCCATCCGTACCAGCGACCCCCCCGATACCATAGAGTGAGAACCAATATTTACAAATTGGTGTACCGCTGACAATCCTCCGATAATGGCCCAATCGGCAATGGTAACATGCCCGGCCAATTGCACCGCATTGGCTAAAATACAATTATTGCCAATGATACAATCGTGGGCTACATGCACATAGGCCATCAATAGGCAATTATTACCGATTACCGTTTGGTTTCTATCGGTAGTGCCCCGGTTTATGGTAACGCATTCTCTGATGGTGGTATCGTCGCCTATAATAACCAGGGTATCCTCCCCTCCGAACTTTAAATCCTGGGGTACTGCCGCGATTACTGCTCCTGGAAAAATTTTGCAGTTTTTACCAATTCGGGCTCCTTCCATAATGGTCACATGAGAGCCTATCCAGGTGCCCTCTTCGATAACAACATTTTTTTCAATATTCACAAACGGTTCGATGACAACATTTTTTGCCACTCTTGCTTGAGGATCTACATACGATAGCGGTTGATTCATGTAACAGGATCTTAAGGGTGCAATATTAAGAAAATTATTTCCAATGCTTGCTTTTTTGAGTAAAGGATATTTTAGTGTACAACAATATGCTTATCAACACAAAATATAACCGATATCTACTTTCAAATATCTCAAGCATTGGTAACCTTTACAAAATATTTTTACGGCAATACCGTTAGTACCATATCATGAAGCAGCGCCTGAGTTTTTTCGTCCTAATACAGCTTATCTTTTTTGGCAATATCATCGCCCAAAAAACACTCCTATATACCGATGCACTAAAAATTTATCATGATGCCGATGAATTGTTTAGCAAGGAAAAATATGGCTCTTCACAAGAGTTGTATGCTCAGGTGGTGAAACAAACAACCGATATGGTACTAAAAACCGATGCGGCCTTTTATCATGCCTTATGTGCGTTAGAGCTCGACCGTGCTGATGCGCCCGAATTACTTACAGCATTTGAAGAAACGTATCCCGAAAGTCCTAAAATTGAGTTAGCGGCCTACTATCAAGCCCGTTATTACTTTAAAAATAAAGACCTGAAGAAAACCTTGTTTTACCTCAATAATGCGAATTTAGATCAACTCTCTTCAGACCAGCTTTTAGATTATAAATTTATGTCGGGGTACTCCTATTTTCAACAAAAGGAATATGCTAAGGCCAAGCCTAACTTTCAGCAGTTGAGCTCTTCGAAAAATAAATATAATGCGGCAGCAAACTATTACTTGGGTTATATCAATTTAAAGGATAAAAAATACGACGCGGCTTTAAAATATTTCCTCCCCCTTTACAATCATAAACAGTTTGGAAGTACCGTTCCTCTTTTCATCGCTCAAATTTATTACACCCAAGAGAAATATAGTGAAGTTATCAAATATGCCGACACCATTACCAACCAAAAGATAAACCACAACATCCAATCGTACGTCGGAAAGTCATATTACCATTTAGGCGACTATGTAAATGCCCAACCCCTGCTCGAACAGCACCATGCCAGTGGTGCAGAGCTGCTTGCGGAAGATCATTTCGAACTAGGCTATACCTATTTCAAAAATAAGGACTACGAAAAAGCGTATCCGGAGTTGAGTAAAGTAAGTAGCGGTACCACCGAAATGTCGCAGACGGTTAACTATATTCTAGCGAATTGCTTTCTGGCATTGAACAAAAAAGAAAGTGCCCGAATTGCATTTATGAACGCATCAAAATTAAATTTCGATCCGAAAATTAAAGAAAAGTCCCTGTTTAATTATGCCAAACTATCGTATGAGATTTCCTTCCAGAACGATGCCATAAAAGCATTACAGCAGTTTATTGAGGACTACCCAAACAGTGATAATAACGATGAAGCCAAGGGTCTTTTGAGTCAATTATTTTTAACGACAAAAAACTATAAGGCCGCCATCGACCTTATCGAAAGCATCAAAAGCAAAAACCTAGCTTTAAAGCAAGCCTATCAAAAACTAACATTTTATAGGGCACAAGAGTTATTTGGAGATAAAAACTATTCGGAAGCTTTCATCTATTTTAAAAAATCGATGAACTACGATTACGACAAAACCATTAAGGCTTATGGCTATTATTACCTGGCGGAGATGGACTATAAAAACAAAAAATATGATGAGGCGATAAGCAATATTATACGATTTCAGGCTATTGGAGAAGCGCAACGAACTGTTTTCGGAAACAACTCCTATTACAACATCGCGTATTGTTATTTTCAGAAACAAGAATATGAAACGGCATTGGCCAAGTTTAACCAATACCTACAAATTGATAACTATTATGATAAAACACCCGATATATACCTCGATGCACACATGCGCAGTGCGGATTGCAACTTCATCCTTAAGCAATATAATGAAGCCCTGGATAATTACGATTACGTGATTTCGAAGAAGTCTGCCTCTTCCGATTATGCCTTACTTCAAAGAGGAATCATACTCGGATTACAGAACAAATTAGAGGAGAAAATAAACTCCCTTAAACGTATTGCAAAAGAATTTCCTAAAAGCGAGCTGAACGATGACGCCATTTTTGAAATTGCAGAAACCAGAAATCAGCAAGGCCAATTTGAGAATGCCATTAAAGCCTATGAATTTCTGATCGAGAACTTCAAGACCAGCCCCCTGATTTCTAAAACACACTTGAATTTGGCCAATGCCTATCATAATATTAATAATAATACAGAGGCTTTAAACGAATTTAAGATCGTAGTTGAAAAATACCCGGGCTCCGATTATGCCAAAGAAGCATTGAATGGAATTGAAGATATTTATATACGTAATGGAGAAGGCGAAGAATACATCAATTATATAAAATCGCTTAATAATGGAAGCTTCAGCACGTCACAGGAAGACTCCATTACCTATGAAGCGGCCATTAACCGTTTAAAGAAAAACGATTGCAAAACAAGCATGACCGACTTTGAAAACTATGTCACTAAATTCCCCAATGGGGCTTTTATTGTTAAAGCCAATTACTATCTCGCCGATTGTGCATTCAAAGAAAAAGTTTATGATAAAGCTTTAATCGCATACGAATTTCTGATGACGTCAACACGTGCCGACTACCTCGAACGTAGTTATCGGAATGCTGCTTATATATGTTATAATAATAAAGATTTTGAAAAGGCATTTAAATATTATATCGAATTAGAGAAATATGCCAACGACAAGGAAAATTTAATGATCAGCTTTTTAGGGCAGATGCGTACCGCCAATAGTTTAGGAAAGAAGCAAGAGACTCTGGATGCATGTAAAAAAGTTTTAAACTATGAGAAAGCAGCCTTAGAAAATAAGACCGAGGCTCACCTGTATCTAGGAAGAATTTATTTCACTAGTAATGAGTTCTCAAAAGCCCTTCCTGAATTTACCAGTGTGGTAAAAGCATCGAAAAATATAATGGGAGCAGAATCAAAGTATAGTATCGCATTTATTCATTTTCAAAATAAAGACTTCAAAGAATGTAAGAAGACCGTTACCGAAATGGCCGACCAGTTTGCCTCATATAGTAGCTGGCTTGAAAAAGCATTTATCATCTTAGGCGATAATTATGTGGCTCAAAACGATTATTTTCAGGCAAGAGCTACCTATCAAAGTGTGGCCGACGATACAGACGATGCCGAAATGAAGGCCATTGCAACACAAAAAGTAATAGACATTGAAGGCAAATAAATTTATTGAATTATGTTGAAAAGAAAAGAAAAATCAAAGCTCGCTCTCGTTGCTCTACTACTCGGGCTTACCTTAGCTTCAAAAGCACAAGAAGACACCCTTAGAAACATCCAAACTACGGTGAAAGGGGTATATACATTTAAAGTTGCTGAAGCCAAAAAGCTTGACTACAATCCAGAAGTAGATCCTCCAAAATTAAACGCACCGACACTTACCTATTCAATAGAAGAGAAAGCCTATACAACAAAACCGGAAATTATTCCTGCGAAGCCTCAAGGTTACAACGCTCGGGAAAATGAAAGAATGTACGGTAACTATACAAAAATAGGATATGGAATGTATAATACACCATTGTTTGAGACCTATTTCCATAACACACGCTCAAAAAATATCGACTATGGCATCCGTTATAACTTCTTAAGTAGCGAATACCTAAAAACGAATCAAGTGTTCAGCGACAATACGGTACTCGGGCATCTCACCTATAATTTAACTTCCGCCAGTAAAATAAATATTCATTCGGGATATGAACGAAACCGAATAAACTGGTATGGTTTTAATCCGGATAGCGCTAAATTTGATATTCAAACGACGAAGAATATTTATAATAATTTTAGTATCGGTTCTGATTTTGAAAAACGAGGAGAAAGTAAAAATGATTTTTCTTATGCCGCTGGAATAGAATATTATTTTCTGAAAGATCGATATAGAAACAAGGAGAATTTTTTTGAAGCGAAGGGCGAGGTTACCAAGATGGTGCGTCAACACCTGCTAACGGTACCCTTAAGCATTTCCTATACTACCTTTGGAAAAGATACGACCTATAACCGGTTATCCATTGATTTAAATCCACGCTACTTTCTTGATTATGGTCGGCTCACACTAAATGTGGGCTTTAACAGTATTTTATTTCATGACTCCATTGACAATAAACCATTTTGGTATCCGTATGCCGATTTTAAAATAAAAATAATAGAAAATAAATTAATGGGGCATCTGGGAGTAGATGGCGGCGTTCAACAAAACACCTACTCTTATTTCACCAAACAAAACCCTTTTCTGGATACCGTTATAGAGCTAAAACACACCATAAACAAGGTGAAAGTTTTAGGAGGGCTTTGGGGAAGTATTAACAATAAAATAGCGTTCGGAATTGACGCAGACTTTGGAAATTATCTCGAAATGCCATTCTATCTTTGTGATACCACACCATTAAGAAAATACATCGTCGTATATGACAATATCGATATCCTCAACGTAAAAGCAACACTTCAACTGCAGTGGGCCGAAAAATTCAAATCGACGCTTGAATTTTCATACCACAACTATAAGCCCGGCGACCAACTTTATTATTGGAATATGCCTTCCCTAGATGCAAAATTAAACCTACAATACAATTACAATAATAAATTCACAGCCCGTGTTACAACTTACTATATCGGTGAACGCTATGGAAAAAATGTGGAATACAGGGATCCTGCCAAAGCAGCGCAAAACAGTGAGTCGGTTAAATTACCCGCACTTGTTGATGTGAATATACTCTTAGAATACCGTTATAACAAGATGATTGGGGTATTTTTAAACGGAAGCAACCTAACCAACCAAGCCTATCGAAGATGGCTTAACTACCCTGGTTACAAACTTTCTGTTTTGGGCGGGGTGGCGTTTACTTTCTAGCGGTAGAGAATGGTCCCGGAGGGACTAAAAAAAGACTAAAAATTCAGCTTTATTCGGTCAGCAATCTTCTGCATTTCATCTGCCGAAATTTGTAATTTAGGATTTGCGAAATTTAAATCGCCGACATGCTCCATCGGAATCAGATGAATATGCGTATGTGGCACCTCCAGACCTATCACGGCAATGCCTATCCTCTTACAAGGAACCGCTTTTTTCATTGCCAGAGCAACCTTTTTTGCAAATATCATTAAACCCGCCAGTAGTGCATCATCCAAATCAAAAATATAGTCATTCTCGATTTTAGGAATCACTAAGGTGTGACCGGCTTTCAATGGAAACACATCGAGGAAAGCAAGATAATTCTCGTCTTCCGCAATTTTATAGGAGGGAATATCTCCATTAATTATTTTTGTAAATAAAGTGGGCATGGGTGGTGATTGAGAATACAAAGCTACCTATTTTTTCTCTATCACATCTAAATCAGCAATGATTTTAGAATCTAACTCCTTCTTCATCCCTCTAAATGTTTCGCTAGGAGAAATCTCATAATAATCGTTCTTGTATTTTAGGTAAACCGTGTCTCGTAACTCCTGAAATGAAGCAAGCGAAGCATCGAAATTACCATAAATGGCAAGTACATTCTTATCGAGCTTATAGCCGACATAGTTTATCGGTGATCTCCAAAATTGCACTTCCAGCTTTAGTTTATCGCCGGTGGTTATGAGGGCATAAATATCGTTAGGGGTATTTTGGTATTGCTTTGGTTTGGCAATATAAATTTTTCGAGGTATGAATAAAAAAGTATCCAATAACATCATATCGCTTTCTACTTTAATGTCCTCCGGACTAGCCGACACGTCGTCCATGACACGTGTAGCATTACCACCGTTTCGATTCTCCAATTGGTCTTTTTCGCTCAGAGCCGCTATTTTTAGCCCTTGCTCGGAGTTATCCGGTTTCGAACTTTCTACCGTGTAATCAACCTTGTATTGTGCCGTTTCTTTATTTGATAACGTCGTAATCGTGTCTTCATGGGCAATAATAGCGGCCTCCGATTTTGCTTCTTTTGTTTCTGTTTGAGCCAGTGAATTTTGCTCTGCCAACCTCTTATAAACCACAAAATAACTGATCAGGCACAATACCACAGAAGCAGCGGCAGCGGTATAAAAAGTAGTGGTACGGAAAAATGGAGCCGGTTTTACCTTTACATTCCTAGAAATAAAGGTCTTCAATTCGGTTTTTCGGTTTTCAGTAATAGCCGAGAGCATGAGACGATACATTTCATAGTCTTCTTTAAATACGGCATCGGTGTTCAGCCGCAATTCAACTTGCGTTTGTTGCTCTTTCGTTAAGCTTCCTTTTAGATACGCTTCAAGCAACTCAATATTATTGGTTTCCATGTAAAAGTTTATAAATCGTGTTTACCAAATCGTTGTTTTATAATTTCTTGCAAGCGTTTCAGGCATTGATATTTTTTGGCTTTCACGGTATCGGCATTATTAAAGCCAAGCAGATCGCCAATTTGTGTCATGTTATATCCATCAAAGTAATAGTACGATAGCAGTTGTTTACAGGTTTCCCCTACTTCATCCATGCATTTCAGTAGAACCTTTCGGTCGAACTGTGAGGCACCCTGTGTTACCGGGTTAATATGGTCGTACTCATTATCATTAATATTTACAATTCGTTGTTTTTTCTTTAATGCTTTTAGCCATAAATTTTTTACAATGGCGTATATATACGTGTTTAAGGCCGACGACAGTTGAAACTCTTGCTTTGCGGAATTTTGCCATACAATGATCACCGCTTCCTGCAAAACATCATCCACATCATCGATAGAGCCACTATTTTGAAGCACATATTTCTTAATGCTTGAGTAGTTCTCCTCGAACAGGTAAATCAATATCTGCTGGTTGCCTGTACGAATCTCCTGCAGTATCTCCGTGTCGCTATAATGTCGTTTACGAGCCATTGATATCTTTACGTAAAGAAAGGTAAATTGAGGGTGTAAAATAATACTTCATCCTGGGGTGTAACTATTTATTAAAATGAGCGTATGAATAGGGTTAAGAATTGCAAAAATAAGCTACTTAACAACTTTTTAGAAACAATATAATAACATTTATTCTAAATTCGCTTTTTCAATAATATGATTTTATTTTTACTATAAATTAATTTATTAACTAACTAATTTCATTTTTATCCATTTCCAACATGAGAAAGTATTTTTTATTTTTCGGAATCGCACTACTGGGTGGTGCTTCTGCACTAGGCCTAGCAAAGGTATTGACGAAAAGCGAACCCATCGAATTGGGTGCGAAGCAAAATTTCCAATTTACCAGTTCAACCGGCGATATGCCACAAGCCAATTTCATTAATGCTGCTCTGCTTGTTACTCCGGCCGTAGTGCATGTAAAAGTATCGGGAAGTAGTGAGGCTGCCGCCGAAGAGGGCGATAATCAAGAGCAATTTGACCCTTTGGAGTTTTTTAGAAAGCATGGCTTTAGCATGCCGCCCTCCGGGCCATCGCTGAAAGCTGGTTCGGGCGTTATTTTAAGCGACGATGGATACATCGTAACCAATAACCATGTAATAGAAGGTGGTGGAAGCATTGAAGTCGTTTTAAACAACAAAAAGAGCTATAAAGGAACGGTTATTGGCACAGACCCAAATTTCGATATCGCTTTAATCAAAATAGATCCAAAAGAAAAGTTACCCTTTGTAAGCTATGGCAACAGCGACGATATTAAGGTGGGAGAATGGGTGTTGGCGGTGGGCAATCCTTTTAACTTAACCTCAACGGTTACCGCTGGAATTGTGAGCGCGAAAGCTAGAAATATTCGTTTAATCAATGGATCATCGCCGGTTGAAGCCTTTATTCAAACAGATGCTGCGGTGAATCCAGGAAATAGTGGTGGGGCCCTGGTAAATACCAAAGGGGAGCTCGTCGGAATAAATACAGCGATCGCATCTCAAACAGGAAATTATGAAGGATATTCTTTTGCTGTTCCGGTTAATATTGTAAAGAAAGTAGTCGACGATTTGCATAAATATGGAAAGGTACAACGTGGTTATCTTGGAATACAAATTAGTGATATCGATTCGAAAAAAGCCGAAGAGAACGACCTAAAAGAAATAAAAGGAGTGTTTGTAGAAAAATCGAACGAAGGCAGTGCCGCTATGGATGCCGGCCTGAAGAAGGGTGATGTAATTTTGAAAGTCGATAACGTCGAAATAAATTCGGTGTCGGAGCTTCAAGAGCAGATTAGCCGGCGCAAACCGGGCGACAAAGTTGTCATCACCTACCTGCGCGATCAGGTTTTGAAAACAGCGGATGTGGTTCTAAAAAATGAGGCAGGTAATACTAAAATTACGGAAAGTGCCTCGGTAGAAACGGGTCGTGCTTTAGGCGCCGAATTTGCCAGTATGGATAAAAATTCCCTGCAAAAACTTGAATTGAAAAATGGAGTTAAAGTAACCAAAGTGGGGCCCGGCAAATTTAAAAATGCCGGTATCCCTGAAGGGTTTGTAATTACCAAGGTAGATAAAAACGAGGTGAGCTCCGTGAGCGAGGTAACGGCTGCTATTGTAAATAAGAAAGGTGGTGTATTGGTGGAGGGGGTGAACCCCGATGGTACCAAAGGATATTATGCGCTAGGTATAGAATAAAGCGTATCTCATCGTACTAAAAAGGCTGTCCAAGTGGATGGCCCTTTTTATGCTCCTGCTTTTTTTGAAGAAAGGCACTAATACACTCCGGTATAATTAAATGGCGTGATCTTTTTCAATTCTGTTTTTATTTCATCACTTACGTTAAGTGTTTCGATAAATGAAAACAAGGTATCTTGTGTAATGGCTTGCCCACGCGTGAGTTGTTTCAATGCCTCGTATGGATGAGGATAGTTTTCTCTTCTCAGAATGGTTTGTAACGCCTCTGCACATACCGCCCAGTTGGCATCTAAATCATCATGTAATTGTTTCTCATTTAACACCAGCTTTTCCAACCCTTTTAAAATAGAATTGAATGCAATAAGGGTATGCGCCATAGGAACGCCTATATTTCTAAGTACCGTACTGTCGGTAAGGTCGCGCTGAAGCCGAGAGACCGGGAGTTTCGAAGAAAAGAAATGAAGCAACGAATTGGCCATCCCTAAGTTACCCTCTGCATTTTCGAAATCAATTGGATTTACCTTATGTGGCATGGCGCTACTGCCAACTTCGCCATCTTTTGTTTTCTGATTGAAATAATGGATGCTGATGTAATGCCATATATCCCGACATAAATCAATGCATATCGTATTGATTCGCTGCATGGCATCGCAGGTAGCAGCAAGGTTATCATAATTTTCTATTTGGGTTGTATATTGGGTACGCTGTAATCCGAAGATCGCGGTGAAATGATTCCCAAATTCAACCCAATTGATATCTGGATAGGCCACCAGATGGGCGTTAAAATTCCCGGTGGCGCCCCCAAATTTTGCGCTGTAAGGAATTACCTCTAACTGATAAATTTGATGCAAAATCCTTTCCGAAAAAATCTTTATCTCTTTCCCTAATTTTGTTGGTGACGCTGGTTGTCCGTGCGTGTGCGCTAGCATAGGTACCGATTTCCAGTTTTCGGATAAAGCATCTAATTTGTTTTTCACCTTTTGCAATAAGGGAAGATAAACTTCTTCTATTGCCTCTTTAATACTCAGCGGAATGGCGGTATTATTTATATCCTGTGAGGTGAGTCCGAAGTGAATAAACTCGACATGTTCTTCTAATCCGGCAGCGATGAATTTTTCACGAAGAAAATACTCTACTGCTTTTACATCATGATTGGTAGTCGCCTCAATCGTTTTTATTTGTTGCGCATCTTCTATACTGAAATTATTTCTAATAGCAACCAATGTGGCAACCATTTGCTTGAAGTTAATACGTTGTAATTGTGGCAGGGGCAACTCACACAAGGCAATGAAATATTCTATTTCCACGATCACGCGATACTTCATCAATGCGAACTCACTGAAATATTTCTGAAGAATCTGAGTTTGTTGTTGATATCTTCCGTCGATTGGAGATACTGCTGTTAATGCATTTAATTCCATAGTGATACAAATTTAGAAAAATAAACTACCGAACCGACCATATAACCGTTCGGTCCAATTAGCTACGCTGATAGACAATGGTACCATACTTATATACGGTCATTAAATGATCGGAGACAACGATTTTTTCTAAATCGAAACCATATAGTTGAATGCCACGAATGATAAAAATGATTTCCTCTTTCGTACGAGAAACTTCAATACTGGCATTATGCTTTATAAGAATGGGAAACTTCACTTTTACCCCCTTTAAGGTCGGAGATAAGGTAAGCCACTGGTTTTGTTGATTAAGCATCTTAAACAGAAACTTACCTTCATGATAGGTTATTTTTTCGATATTATTGTTCAAAAAGCACTTAATCGCCCCTTTGTCGCCGTTGGGATTTTTAATGATTTTCGACATCTCACGTCCCAGAATAAAATCACCATCTTTACTGAATAAATCAAGAATGAGGTTTATCCTTTCCCGTTTATTACGTTCTCCGGAGCATTCATTTCCTCCCGTTCCAATTGAAAAATTAGTAAAAAGAAAAAAAAGAAAAAAAGAAGGTAATACTCTTTTCATTTAAAAAAATAAATATTCGAATTACAAATAAAACCTATTTTCAGTAAAAACACAAATTCCTTATCCATTTTTTGTTTTTTTTTGAGTTATTTGCCTTATGTTTAACGTATCTATCCGTGTGTTTTTTAGTTCGCTAATGCTACCTTTTACGGGTTCTTTGTTTGCACAGAATTTAACTTTTTCTCCCTCACCCATCGAATTCACTCAGCCGGTGAATACGACAAGCAAGGATAGTGTCAATATTACGCTCCACAATAATAGCTGCGGATATTTTAAAATCAAATCTGTTGATTGCCCTAATATGGAGTTCCAGATGAGTGATACGACCTCCTTTTGGTTAGCGCCTGCAGCTTCCAAAATTTTAAAGGTCTATTTCTTGCCGCTCCAAAACATAGAATACAATAGTACTTTAATAGTTCATACTTCGTCGGGTAATTTCTCACTTCCCATCAAAGGATATGGGAAATTTATAGAGAGCTATTATGATAGCACGTATAATAAATTCGATGAAAATTTAAAAGCTTCTCTGAACACCATCTTGGCCATGAATTATCAAAGTTATAGCTATGCTGCAGCTCGCGATAA
Organism: Bacteroidota bacterium; assembly: GCA_947507965.1. Lineage (GTDB taxonomy): Bacteria > Bacteroidota > Bacteroidia > UKL13-3 > UKL13-3 > CAINMV01. The sequence goes on along the minus strand of CANNQU010000009.1, from coordinate 13,929 downwards.
AATGTTTATGGAGTTTGATAATAAAAAAACAAACGGACAAGGGGCTACGCAAAACACGTTGGAATGCATTTATACCGGACGTTTAGCCTTAGGTTATGCCAACCGTACCGATTGCCAAAACAATAATAGTTTTAATACAGAACACACTTGGCCCCAAAGTTTATTCGGCTCGGCTACTCCTATGGTGAGCGATTTGAATCACTTGTTTCCTACCGATGACGCAGCCAATAATTATAGAAGTAATAACCCTTTTGGAATGGTGTCGAATCCAACTTGGTCGGCAGGAGGATCAAAAGGAATCACTACTTTATTTGAACCTCGCGATGCACAAAAAGGACGTACTGCAAGAGCAATGCTTTATTTTGCTACCCGTTATAATAATACCAGCTATGGCCTTGTTTCTTTTTTCGGACCTCAGGAATCTGTTCTACGCTCTTGGTGCCTTCAATTTCCACCCGACGCCATCGACCGAAAAAGGAATGATGATATTTTTGGTTATCAAAAAAATCGTAACCCATTCATCGACCATCCTGAATTTTTAGAACGTATAACATCCCTCGCAAATACCTCCGTTGCACCTATAAAAACATTGCTTTGGTGTGATACCCAACAGATTTCAAAAAGTTATTTTGTGTATGATAGCCTCAATTATAAAGTGGTATTATTCAACCTCGGTAACACCCCAATTACATGCAGTAAAATACAAAGCACTCAAAATTTATTAACCTTAAGTTACCCTAATCCTACGATCGCTAAAAAAACATCATTCGAGATATCAATTCGTCAAGCACTTTTAAATGGCAACACCATCATCGACACCTTACTCATTGAGAATAACAGTACCAATTGGGCAATTATTAAAATCCCCGTTAGGATTACAATATCCCGCCTAAAAATTAGTACGACCAAGACCATGATCTTAGCGGCCAATGACAGCGCCATACTGAGCATTCCTACGAATGGTTCGATAACTTGGAGTACGGGCTTTTCCGGCAATATATTAACGGTGAAAAATGCTGGAACGTATTATGCAACCGTAACAGACAGTAATGGATGCCACTCAACCGATACGATAACCATTACTAAAAGTGCGGCAGGAATAACAGCCGGACATACGGTGAGTTTTGGTGTGTTTCCGAATCCGGTAAGCCAAGCCATTTCTATCGTTATTAAAGGCAACGCTACATTAGATTATTATCTCCTTAATGCGATAGGGCAAGTATTGGCAACAGCAAAAGGTAGAAGTGGGGAAGTTATTTGTTTCGATGTAAGAAACTATCCCAATGGAATGTATCTAATACAAAACAAGTTAGGAGAAAGCGTTAAGGTTATTATCCAAAAATAAGAATCGCCGAACGCTGCTTTGAAACTCAATACCCTTTCTAGATTTTTAGTGTGGTAAATATAAAATGCTATTTCACCAGCTGTCCTTGCAGCCGTAATAACGCTGTTTCCGAAAGCTTGGCTTCATAGCGTGCCGAGACAAGCCTTGTAAGAGCATCTTCATAACTTCTTTGCGCAAGCATTAGTTCAATGGTATTGGAAGTTCCTAAACGAAAGCGTTCCAGTGCCACCGTTACGTTTTCTTTTGCGACACCTATATTTTCTTCTTCCAGTTTTAGTATATCTAATGAATTTTGATAACCTCGCCAAGCTTTTTGAAGGGAGGCATCAACCCATGAAACCGTTCGCTGGTAAGCTAAATTACTAAGTTCAATACTGGCGCGTGCACCACTAATTTGGGTGCGACTCTTATAACCATTAAACAAATTCCAAGAAGCACTAAGGCCTACATTCATTCCTAAATTTTGATTTAACAATATTAAACCAACCTGGTTTTTTGTTTTTGTTAGGTTGTAGTTTAAGTTTACACCTACTTGTGGTAAGGCACTACTTTTTATTTCCCGCAAAGTATAATTTGCGATGTTCACATTTCTATTGGCGAATTGTAATTCAGTATTATGAGTAAGTGTATTTTGTTTCAAATCACTTAGAGCCAAATGTTCATCCAGTGTAATACGGTCCTCCACCGTGTAGGTGTCGGTACTTACCTTGGTAAGTAATTCATTTAATGATATGATAGCATTTCCTATGGTCATATTCAATCGAAGAAGAATTGATTTCTGTGCGTTTAAATCAACCTTGGCCTGCAACAAATCGAGTTTTGAGCCTGATCCGAGTTCTAATTTCTTTTGGGCAAATTTTTCCCTTTCTACATAAATTCTCATCGCTTCATTCGTTGCTTTAAGAAGTTGCTGCAGTCGCACCACGTCGAAATACAATACGATAACTTTCGAAACCAGTGTCTCCATTTCTGTTTTTAGGTGGGTTTGCCCTTGCGCCTCCATGGCTTCCAGTTTATCTTTCGTTGCAAACATTTTCATTCCATCAAACAAAGTCCAGTTTAAGGCGAAGCTTGAATTTAAGCTTTGGGATAAGGCATTTTTTCGGTCCACCAACGCACCCGTATTAAATTCCTGTTTGGTATTATAATTACTACTGTTGGTTGAGGCAATGAAATTAACTGAGGGAAGGAATCCAGCATTTCCATAAGAATTCGAAGTTGCCGAAATACCAGCCTCTACGCGAGCCATTTGAATATCATAGTTATGTTGTATGGCAATGGTTATTGCTTGCTGTAAACTTAATTCAGTTTGTGCCATGAGGTTGAATCCTAAAAACACAAAAAGGATCAGAAGGTTTCTCTTGTTTCTCATGATTGGGTAATTTCTAGATTTTCTTTTAAAGACGTTTTCTTTCTTGAGAAGTAGGAATAGATTGCAGGTATCACAAACAAGGTTAATATTAATGAAAACAACAAACCACCAATGACGACAATACCCATTCCCATGCGACTTTTGGAGCCGGCTCCTAAGGCCAGTGCGATCGGCAATGCTCCCAACGAAGTTGCCAAACTGGTCATCAATATCGGTCGCAGACGGGCAGCAGCGGCCTGCTTGATGGCTTCCATGGTATCCAGCCCTTTATCTTTTAATTGGTTAGCGAACTCCACGATTAAAATTCCGTTTTTCGTTACTAAACCAATGAGCATAATCATTCCTATTTCACTGAAGATATTCAAGGTCTGATTAAAATACCACAAAGATAAAAGAGCACCTGCCAAAGCCAATACCATCGTAAGCATGATGATAAGCGGGTCGATAAAACTTTCAAATTGAGCTGCCAATATTAAATAAATGAGTAAGAGAGCAAACAAAAATGCGAAGAGTATATTCGATGAGCTTTCGGTGAAGTCTCTTGAAGCTCCGGTGAAAGCAGTTGAGAACGACTCGTCCAAAACATTTTTTGAAATCTTCTTCATTTCCTCTAACCCATCACCAATGGTTTTCCCCGGAGCTAAACCAGCAGAAACGGTGGCCGATTTGTACCTATTAAAATGATAGAGCTGGGGTGGGTTACTCTCTTCAACTAACTTCACCACGTTATCTAATTGTATTAAAACGCCTTTATTATTTTTAACATAAATCGATGTTAAATCTAACGGTTCATCACGATTCTCACGGGTTACCTGTCCAATAACTTGATACTGTTTACCATTCATATTAAAATACGTAAAACGCTGGCCACTTAATGCCAACTGCAATGTTTGGCCAATATCAGAAGCCGACAATCCCAAGTTTTTAATTTTATCTCTATCAATAATCAAGTTAAGTTCGGGCTTATTAAATTTCAAGTTACAATCGACACCTTGAAAGACTTTGCTTTTATTGGCTTCCTCTAAAAATTGAGGAATCACTTCTTTTAGTCGTTCGAAGTTGGGTGCTTGCAATACAAACTGCACCGGCAAGCCGCCTCCCGACCCACCACCACTTGATGAGATGGTTTGTTGTTGAATTACGAAGGTCTTGGCTTCAGGAAATTGCTTCGTAATTTTCGTTACATAATTCGCAATCTCCTGCTGACTTCGCTTACGATATTCAGGAGTGACCAAGGCAAGTCGTACAAAACCAGTATTCACTGCGCCAGAGCCCGAAAAACCCGGAGCGGTAACGGTTAAGCAAACTCTTTTTTCGGGTACCGAATCGACAATGAATTTGGCTAATTTATCCATGAATTTGTCGGTATATTCAAAGGAAGAGCCTTCGGGCGCGGTAATGGCAAGCCTCATCCAGCTTCTGTCTTCGAGAGGAGAAAGTTCAGAGGGAAGTTTCCGCCCTACAAAAAATATAATAAGAAGCGTCACAAAAATGATTACGAATGCCCACCAGCGTACCGTTAAAAAACTTGCCAGTGATTTACTATAGCGTTCAATCATCCCAACAAAAAAGGGCTCGGTTCGGTTGTAAAAGCTCGATTTTTTATGCGGATTCTTACGCACCAAATAGGCATTTAACATCGGGGTTAGCGATAATGAAACAAAAGCCGAGATAAGAACAGCACTGGCAATTACAACGCCAAACTCACGAAACAATCGTCCGACAAACCCTTGTAAAAAGATAACCGGCAGAAAAACAGCGGCTAGCGTAACGGAAGTAGAAATAACAACAAAGAAAATTTCATTTGAACCTTTTATAGCCGCATCAACCGGCTTCATCCCTGCTTCTATCTTCTTAAAAATGTTTTCAGTTACCACAATTCCATCATCTACGACCAGGCCTGTAGCAAGCACAATGGCAAGCAAGGTAAGCACGTTGATGGAATACCCCATCAGATACATGACAAAGAAAGCACCAATGAGTGAAACCGGGATATCGATCAAAGGGCGAAACGCCACGAGCCAATCGCGGAAAAACAAATAAATAATTAAAATAACAAGAATCAGTGCGATGATCAAGGTATCTTTTACCTCATCCACAGAGAGTTTAATAAATCGGGTATTGTCGAGAGCAATATTTAAGTTATAGTCCTTCGGCAAATCTTTCTTTATAAGTGCTACGCGTTTATAAAACTCTTCCGCAATATCTAAGTAATTCGCCCCGGGTTGAGGGCTGATAGCCAATCCTATCATTGGTACTCCTGATAATTTCAAAATGGTCTCTTCATTTTCAGGGCCTAACAAGGCATAGCCAATATCTCGTAGGCGTATTACTTTATCGCCATCCGATTTAATAAGCATATTATTAAAACTCTCCTCATCAGTAAATTTCCCCATGGTTTTTACCGTTAACTCGGTCGTGTTTCCTGAAATTTTTCCTGAAGGAAGCTCTACATTTTCACGATCTAAAGCCTGTTTCACATCCAGCGGAGTTAAATTAAACGAGGCCAGTTTGGAAGGATCCATCCAGATACGCATCGCATATTTCTTCTGTCCCCAGATTTGTACTGTACTTACTCCAGGTATTGTTTGTAATCGTTCGGCAATTACATTCTCTGCGTAATCACTTACTTGCAGTTGACTTTTTGAGTCTGATTGTATCGTGAGAGAGAGGATGGCATCAGAGTTTGCATCCGATTTTGTAACGGTAGGTAAGGCATCGATATCTTGCGGTAATTGCCTCACTGCTTGCGACACTTTATCTCGAACATCATTGGCCGCCGATTCCAGATTTGCATCTAAATTAAACTCCACCGTAATTTGACTGGTTCCTTGGCTGCTGGAAGAGGAGATGGATCGGATTCCCTCGATACCATTCAATCCCTTCTCCAAGGGTTCTGTAATTTGCGATTCAATGACCTCCGCAGCGGCCCCAGTATAGCTTGTACGAACGGTAATGATGGGCGGGTCGATAGAAGGAAATTCACGAACCCCTAAAAACGTATAACCTATTACCCCAAACGCAATAATAATAATTGACATTACGATAGCTAAAACAGGCCGTTGGATACTGATGGAAGATAAACTCATACAGGAAACTGTTTTTAATTGGTGGTATTTGCTTTAACTGTTTTAACCGGCATGCCTTGCTTTAACTGCATTATTCCGGTGGTAATAACCGAATCGCCTTCTGCTAAACCATTCGTGATTTGAATTTGGTCATCGGTTCGAATGCCAGTCTCTACCAATACTTCCTGTGCCTTTCCGTTTTTACAAATGAAAACTTTCTTGCCTTTCAAAATAGGAATAATCGCTTCTGTTGGAACCATTAAAGCATTTGCTATTTTGCGTAAAGGCAATTCTATTTTAACAAATACTCCGGGAAACAAATCACCCTTCGCATTGTCGGCAAGTGCTCTTAACTGGATGGTACGAGTTGCCTGATCTATTTTAGGTTCAATAGCGTAAACTTTTGCACTATATTTCTGGTCACTCCCGGAGACCGTAAAGCTTATGGTCTCCTTTTCACTTAAAACGACAGCATATTTTTCAGGAATGGAAAAATCAATCTTCACCTGATTTATTTGTTGTATGGAGGCTATTTTAGTGGATGCGTTAATCATGCTGCCTTCACTTACATATCTCAATCCCATAACCCCATTAAAGGGTGCATGGATTTCTGTTTTGGCTATCTGCGCTTTTGTATATTCGATATCTGCTTTCGCGGTGTTGACTAGGTTAAGATTCAAATCATACTCCTCCTGACTGATGCCATTGATAACTAAAAGCTGCTTTAACCGATTTAATTTCTCTTCCAGAAACTTCAGTTGCAATTCCATCTTTTTTAATTGGGCTTGGAAGTCGGCATCGTTTATTTTAACCAGTAATTCGCCTTTTTGTACGGTGCTTCCTTCTTTAATATTTAAAAAAATGATTTTCCCTGCAATTTCCGGCAACAGTGTTACTTCTTCATTTGCTATGATGGTGCCCGTAGCATACACATTATTATTTAACTCTTGCACTTTTACGATATAAACGTTGACCGGAGACTTGGGTAAGCCCGATGGCACGGCAGGATTTACTTCTCCGGTATTGTTAAAGACAACTATTTTAACAGCGGCAAAGATCCCAATAACGACGGCAATAGCTACGATGACTTTAAATGTCTTCATTAATTTTACATTTTATGATTACACGATAGGAAAATCTGGAGTTTAATTTCTCAGACAAAGAATGTAATGTCTTAAATAAATATTCTGCATCTCCTTGGTTGAGCCTTTTTAATGCCCCCAAATATAAGATGCATAATTTCGGCTGAGCTCCAGCTAGCAGATAAATGATTTACGCTGACATTATATCAATGAAGCACAAAGATATACTTTATCCCTTAAAATGTTCATCGTTCTCACCATAGTGCGGCCAAATCGATATAATTAATCGGGTGTTTCCATAGTTGATGTGCCTGCGAAAAAAAACTGAAAGGTCATGTACCACAATACAACAGGGTCAATACCTCCATTTTCCCGTCGCTTCATGAGTGAGTTGATGGTTGATGATGAGTGGTAGTTTTTGAGATCCTTCCTTCGTCTGGACAATACAACACGAATCTATGAATCAGATTATCCGTCGCTTCATGAGTGTGTTGATGGTTTCTGATGAATGACATTTATAGTGCTTTTTTTTTGAGATCCTTCCTTCGTCTGGATGAACAATACAATGGGGGCAAATGCATCAAGTTTTCCGTCGCTTCATGAGGGTGTTGATGGCATCAGATGAACGGTATTTCTCATGCTTTTTTTGAGATACTACCTTCGTCTGGACAATACAATTAGGATGGATTAACGAAGAATGCTCATTATCGCCTTCAGGCGTACATTTTCCCTAATAGTAAGTGTTGTATTGTCATCCAGACGAAGGAAGGATCTATTATATTTCATCATTGAAAAACTTTCGGTCAGAATTTCTAAGCAGAGATAAGGAACCTATAGAAAGTCTGAATACCTTCTGCAAGTTTCAACAACGTTTTTTTTACGATAAAATGAAGGAATTGATCCTTCCTGCGTATGAACAATACTAATTCATCCAGTCTTCCGTCTCCTTATGAGTCTGATGATGGATTCTCCTTAATGTCATTTGTAATGATTCAAATAATCCCAATCATTCTAAAAGAGGCGAATTGTGGAGAATAATTCTAGCCAGCACATCAAAAATGGAAATACCCAATTAATCCGCTGTTTCTTGATTAGAGCGCCTTGTTAAAGAACACCTCTTTTGGGATGAATTGTTAAATAAAAATGAATAAATTTGAGCCCTAATGCGCTCGGCTCGATTTTTTTCCGTTTTTGTACTTGGAGTGATTCTACTTCAGAGTGTTGTGGCATTGCTCATTTGGCAAATTCAAATACACCAATTGCATGCTAAAAACTGGAATGATGAAACTCCCGAAAACGTTATTCGTATCACTTTGACTTTTACTGAATTCCAAAAGTATCAAGTTAACGCCCACGAGATATGCATCAATGAACAGATGTATGACATTAAAAAGCTCACCAAAACACCTTCCGGCGTTGAACTACTTACAGTAGCTGATGAACAAGAACAATGGTTACACACAAAAATTGCAACGTATTTCGCCTCAAAGAAATCAGTGGCTGCAAATTCAAATGAAAGGCCATTGACAATATTCTTTTCGCTCCATTATTTTCAACGTATTCACGAATTCAATTTCCATGATTTGAACCCGGCAGTAGAACTAACGTTCACTCGCAATTTATGCTACACCAAAAAATATTCTGAAATCGACCTGCCACCACCAAAGTCGTCATGAGCAGCTAAGCTTTTTCTTGTTCTCCATTCTTACCTGTCGCTCTATTTTGTGGCACGTTTTTTCACGACTTTACAACGAATGTTTCAGAATAGCTGAATCCATTTCGATGAACAACCATTCCATTCTTATTCATTTAATACATCATTTTCAAAATATGAAATCATTTCAAAATCGTTATTATAAAATATTTTTTTACATCATTCTATCATTTATTACCATACAAAACAGTGCACAAAATGTAGAAGATACGGTCAACATCAAAGAGATCGTTATTTCGGCCAATAAGGAAGTGCAGGATAAAAACAAGGTAGCACAACAAGTAACCGTTATTACGAAGGATGACATAGCAAGCATTAATGCGCCATCGACAGCCGACTTAATAGCCGCTCAGGGTATAGCCGTTCAAAAAAGTCAGCAAGGTGGTGGAAGCCCAACGCTACGTGGCTTTGAAGCCAGTCGGATTTTACTGGTGATTGATGGTGTGCGCATGAACAATATAATTTACCGGTCAGGACATTTACAAAATATGGTAACCATTGATAATACCATGCTCGAGCGTGTGGAAATTGCTTATGGCCCTGCCTCAACCGTTTATGGCAGCGACGCCTTGGGAGGTGCACTTCATTTCTTCTCCAAAAGTCCAACCCTTTCCCTCAACAACAAAATGAATTTTAAAACCAACGCTTTCATTCGGTTCGGTTCGGTAAATAAGGAGACAACAGAACATGTGGATGTAAATTTTGGATTTAAAAGAGTCGCCTTTTTATTCTCATTCACCAATAGCAATTTTGGAGATTTGCATTCGGGTAAAAACGTGAACCCTTTTTATACTAAACCCTTTGGCCTACGCCCATTTTATGTAGAACGAATAAACGGAAAAGATTCATTGATAGCCAACGCTGACCAATACCTTCAGAAGTTCAGTGGATTTAAGCAAATAGACCTTATGGGTAAACTTTTGTTTCAACAAAACACCAAAATTTCACATGAGTTAAACGTTCAATATTCCAATAGCAGCAACGTGCCTCGTTACGACCGGCTCACCGATACGAAAGGAAATGGGTTGAATAGTGCCGAATGGTATTACGGTCCACAACTGCGATTGCTGGGTATTTATTCCCTCCTCTATCAAGCCATTGACAAGAAATGGTTTCACGGGACTACCGTTAACTTAAGCGGTCAAAACCTACAAGAAAGCCGTCACAATCGTAACTTTGGGAGTCAAAATCTCAACCATCGTATGGAAGATGTTTCGATAATAGGTCTTACTATTGATGTAGATAATAAATTTCAAAAACACGATTTGCGATTTGGCGTGGACTTACAATACAATAACTTAAAATCGACCGCCACGCAAGACAAAATCATTTCGCTTACAACCGTGCCGCTGGATACCCGTTACCCTGATGGAATTAACACCTTATTTAATGCCGCGATTTATGCAACACATACCTTTGAAATTACAGATAAACTTTTTTTAAATGATGGCTTTCGTATTGGAATAAGCAACCTGCACAGTACCGTTATTGATACCACCTTCCGTAAACTACCATATCGTGAAATGTATCAAAAAACACCTGTTTATTCAGGCAATATAGGAATTATCTCCAATCCCAATAATAACTGGCGTATTGCGCTCTTCACCAATACGGGGTTTCGTGTACCTAACGTGGATGATCTCTCGAAAATTTTCGAATCGGCCCCTGGACGCATCGTTGTTCCAAACCCAAACTTGAAACCGGAGAAGACATGGACCACCGATTTAAGTATTACCCATAAAAAGGGAGCAAAATTCGTCTGGGAGAATGTGGTTTACTATACGTTTATCAGCGACGCCATCGTGACGGATAATTTTAAATTTAATGGGCAAGATTCCGTACTATATGACCATACCATGTCGTTGGTGGTATCACCACAAAATAAGAGCAAAGCCTTCGTATATGGATTAAGCAGTAACTTTGTTTACAGGGCCGATGAAAACTTTACGATAAGAACCACTATTAATTATACCTATGGTAGGATTAAGACCGATTCATTGGATTATCCATTGGATCATACATCACCAATGACGGGCCGTTTTAATTTACACTATGAAGAGAAAAAGTTTAGCAGTGATTTTTTCATCCTATTCAATGGATGGAAAAAATTAAAACAATACAATATGTTGGGAGAAGACAATCAACAATATGCTACTGTTGATGGTACTCCGGCTTGGTTCACCTTAAATTTGCGGGCACAATATACATTCCATAACTACTTTACGTTGCAAACCGGTATCGAAAATATCTTAGATACACAATACCGAACCTTCGCATCCGGCATTAATGCGCCTGGAAGAAATATCTATGTTGCGCTACGTTTGAAATACGAATAAGAATAAAGCACCCCGAATAGGTGTTTCCTATCGAGTCGGCAAGGTTACTTATGACGAGAAGGAAGCACCTATTTTAGCGCGAAGATTAGAATCCAATGCATCCAAAAACTCCTCCGTATATAAATAATGTTCCCCATGATTTACTTTATTTCCGTAAATGCAAACGGCTAAATCTTTTGTCATTTTTCCACTCTCTACTGTTTCTACACAAACCTCTTCCAGTGCAGTACAAAAATTAATGAGCTTCGCGTTACCATCTAGTTTCCCTCTGAAACCCAATCCACGTGTCCATGCAAAGATGGAAGCAATAGGGTTGGTTGAGGTGGGGTTTCCCTTTTGATGTTCACGAAAGTGGCGTGTAACGGTACCATGTGCCGCTTCGGCCTCCATTATTTTTCCGTTTGGCGTAACCAGTACAGAGGTCATTAAACCCAAAGAGCCAAAGCCTTGTGCAACCGAGTCTGACTGTACATCGCCATCATAATTCTTACAGGCCCAGATAAATTCTCCATGCCATTTTAAGGCACTTGCTACCATATCATCAATTAAACGGTGTTCATAAACGATACCTTGAGCATCCATTTCGGTTTTAAACTCTTTGATATAAATTTCTTCAAATATATCTTTAAACCTTCCGTCATATTTTTTCAGGATGGTGTTTTTGGTACTTAAATATAACGGCCATTTCTTTGTTAAAGCCATATTAAAACAAGAACGGGCAAAGCCTATAATACTCTCGTCGGTATTAAACATGGATAATGAAATTCCATCCCCTTTGAAGTTAAATACCTCATGCGTTGTTGGCGCACTTCCATCCTCCGGGGTATAGGTGATGGTAAGTTTTCCCTTACCCTTGGTTAAAAAGTCGGTTGCACGGTATTGATCACCATAGGCATGACGACCAACAATAATTGGCTTCGTCCAATTGGTAACTAATCGAGGCACATTCTCACAAACAATGGGTTCTCTAAACACGGTACCATCTAAAATATTACGAATGGTACCATTCGGGCTTTTCCACATTTGTTTTAAGTTAAATTCTTTCACACGAGCCTCATCCGGAGTAATGGTAGCGCATTTAATACCTACACTATGCACCTTAATGGCTTCGGCCGCATCAATCGTTACTTGGTCGTTGGTGGCATCACGGTGTTCCATGCCGAGATCAAAATATTGGATATCTAAATCCAAGTAAGGCAGTATCAATTTATCTTTGATTGCTTTCCAGATGATACGAGTCATTTCATCGCCATCCATTTCCACAACAGGTTTTTCTACTTTTATTTTTTGCATGATATAAATAATTCAATCCTTCTTAAAGGGGAGCAAAGATAAAATTAATTTGAGAATTTAAATATCAGTTCCCGTTCTTTCCCGGGATTGGGGTATTTCTGGTGTTTCCATATTTGATGTGCTAGGTTAGACTTAATTTCCAATGCTGGTCAAGTAAGAACAAAGAAACCCTTGTCTTTGCCATTAATCTTGGAGAGAAGTTTTTTAAGATGAAATACAATAGATCCTTCCTTCGTCAGGATGACAATACAATGGGGTCAATTACTCAAATTTCTATGTCCCATCATTCAGTCGTATATTCTCCTCAATAACCCGTGCTGTATTGTCCTGACGAAGGAAGGATCTCATTTTTAAAGAAATAACGTTAGCATCAAAATAACGTCAATGGTAACTTGTTCTTGGATCTAGGATCTGCGAAAAGAGGGCTTCAGAATAATAATGACGAAACATTATTGACATGGTCCTTGCGGATCATTTTATTTTCGTGGCGCACCATCAAATTCGGATTAACCCGACCCAAAGGATTGACCCCAAAAATAAAAAGCACTTTATATGTCATTTCTTGGTTTGGCACAATTATTGAAACAGGCTGATTAAATATAAATTCAACCTTCAATCTACATTAAAATGAAAAACAAATTAGTTATTACCGTATCCTCCCTGTTTTTAGGGATTCTTATTTTTGGCCTGACAACGGGCTTTAAAGCCACACAAGCCAAAAAGCCTTGGCCTGTGCCCGACAAAAACGCAAAAATGGCCAACCCCGTAAAAGCCGATGCAGCCGCAATTGCAGAAGGAAAAGCCTTATGGACTAAACATTGCGCCTCATGCCATGGCAAAATCGGGCATGGTGACGGTACCAAAGCCGCTCAGCTAAAAACCGAGCCTGGAAACTTTAGTTCACCTGCTGTTCAAAAACAATCGGATGGCACTTTATTCTTTAAAATTTCGGAAGGAAGAGAGGACATGCCAAGCTTTAAGAAAAAAATTCCTGATACCGAAGATATTTGGAAGCTAGTAGTTTACATGAGAACACTTACTAAATAATCAAATTCACCCAATAAAAAACCCGACATATTATATGCCGGGTTTTTTATTGGGTTAGTTTTTAGAACCTTCATCAAAGCTTAGTTGGCTTAGTCTTTTACACATCGAACAGAAAACCCAGCCTTTCTTCCATAGCTTGCTCTGACTACTTTGCCATTCGTGTACTCCAAATACCGAATCCATGCACTGCCGGAAGCGTATTCGGTTGTACTCCACCAATAAGCAATGGCACCTATGCCATCAACAAAATTACCATTACCATGACGAGAGCCACCTGGCAGCGCCGTAAAGGAGCTTTCATTTGTTCCGTTACCACCCGAATCCCAGCCTGTTGTTGCTTTCATTTTACTCCCCGCTACGGCCTCTCCACCTAAATAATCGGTCAGCACTGTCCACTCGGCATCAGTTGGAATATGCCATCCTATAGGAGCTAATCCACGCGGGTCGTTTACTGCAAACCAATTGTATAGCTTGCCATATACAGCATGATTTGTCGAGTCGTTATCGTAAGAACACCAGGCTGGAGTTCCGTCATTGCCTGCTTTTATCCAATCTGCTGCTGATATTATTTCTGCAATGGTGTCACCATTTCTAAAGGTGCCAACACTTAGGTTCGTAGTTGAAAAGTTAATAGGTTCTGCTTCTTTGATGGAATTGCTGCAATTCCCCACC
>CANNQU010000008.1 GCA_947507965.1 Bacteroidota bacterium | reverse complement strand
GTTGATGATGAGTGGTGTTTTTCGTGTTGGTTTTTGAGATCCTGCCTGCGTCAGGATGACAATACAACAGGGTCAATGCATCCGGTTTTCCGTCGCTTCATGAGGGTGTTAATGGTTGATGATAAGTGGTGTTTTTCGTGTTGGTTTTTGAGATCCTTCCTGCGTCAGGATGACAATACAACACGAATCTATGAATCAGATTATCCGTCGCTTCATGAGGGTGTTGGTGGTTGATGATGAGCGGCATTTTGGAAATTAATTCTAACTCGGCATATCAAATACGGAAATACCCCGGTATTGCTATTGAAGAGAAACATCAGATATCGTTCAACCCTTTGAGGTTGTTAATACATTCCAATGCATGACCATTGGTTGACATCAGAGCCACTCAGGTTTATCGTTGAGGCAGCAATGGACTGGGTAAAATCTGGCCTGTTTCGTTCCGGCGCTATTAAATTTCTCAAATACTAATCCTTGATGAATTTAATTGCGTTCAGCTGATCAACATTAATAATATATACTCCTGCGTTGTAGGAGGAGAAATCAAGGTTAATTTCGTTCGTTGCGGTTTCTGTGAAAAGCAAATCTCCTAAAACATTATACACTTTGAGTACGTGTGCCTTATGATCATTAAATTTTAAGGTGCCATGATGAGATACCGGATTCGGATAAAACGAAAACGCTTGTGAGGCCCTTGGTGTTGAAATACCTACACTTGGCGTTACCGTTATTAACTGTACGTGAGTAAGGGTGTCGGTAACGGTACCATTGGTGGCGATGAGGCGTACCGAAAATTTTCCGGATTGGGTATAGACGTGTGTGGGGTTGGTGAGTGATGAGCCTTGACCATCACCAAAATCCCATGTTACTGTTGAAGCCGTTGGAATGGCATCATTAAACACCGAAAGGTTCTTGAAGTTTACCGAATGGTATTGCTTGATGGTTAAGCTATCGGCTTTGAAATTCGCAAATCCCCAACCCCATGGAATACCGTCGAGTTTCGACTGCTGAGCAAATTCCTGGAAATATTGATTCGCTATGTCAGCGTCATGGATAACCAAGGTGTTCTCATCGTTTTTGGTGTCGGCACTGGTGCTCCAGTTGTGTGATCCCGTTACCACTTGAGGGTCGGAGTAATAGTTATTGGCATCAACAACCACTACTTTGTGATGCAGGATGCCGGCACCTTGATATTTTATTAAGTTAGCTCCCATCACAGCTTTCATATCGTTGAAACCAGCACTGCCACTTGCGGTATCGTCGATCATACCGGCAGCAAATACGCCCACGCTAGCACGAGCAGCGATGGCTTGTGCCACATCTCTTCTGGTAAACGTTAGAATTTGAAAAAACAAGTCGGTATTGGCACTTTTAATGGCCGTAATTATTTGTTGCGTTACGTTATCACTCGGACTAAAATACTGTTCCACCTGCTTTCCTCCAATTACAAACTGGTGGGGGGTGTTGTTTGTTTTAAACTGACCGAAGCGAGCATTGCCTGAATTGGGCGCTAACCCGGTGCTTCCAAACATCTCTTCAAACTCAAGCGTGTAGGCCCTTGCCAGCGATTGATCTTGAATTATCACTTGATTATTGGCGTCGGCGTTGAGCTGTCCGCTCGTCCAGTTGGTGCTTCCGGAAAACACGAATGGGTCGTTTGCGTTTGCGCTATTGGCATCGATAATCACAAATTTATTATGCATGATGGAATAGAGGGAGCTTTGTGGACTGGCAATTTTGCCGATGGCCGGATTGAGCGACCCTAAACCGATATTGGCATTGCCCCCATCATATACCAAACGTATTTTAACTCCACGCGTATAGGCGTCGTTAACCGCAGCGGTGATATCGCTCACCCCGCTGTTATTCCAGTTATACATGGCGATATCGATGGTGCTCTTTGCTCTGTTGATATAATTTATTATCGTATCATCAATACCTTGATAGCAATACAATGCATTGGTAAACGTTGCTAAGGCGTTTCTAACGTCTCTATTAAACATTATTTTGATGGTGCCTGAAGAAAGCGACGCCGTGCTCATGAGCACCGGAGCCGTTACCGAAGAGTCGCCATTGGATTTAAGCGTGATGGCTTTCACATAGTATATGGTAGCCGGCTGTAGGCCCGATAGTTTTATGGTATGTGATAAAACTTTATTGGTATCGGTTACGGTACCAAGCTCCAACGATGGGGTAATACCATATTTAATCGTAGTGCTTCCTGGATTTTGAGTCGTAAAAAAAACATCAAAACTAGTGGTGGTTATGTTCTTCTGGCCTATGGAGGTAAGTATTTTGGGCCCGTTATCCAAATCAAAATCGGCATAGGCCCGTGGAAGTAACTGATACCCGGCAGCAGGCGCCGACGCAGAAAACTGGCTCATAATACCTGTAATATTACATATTGAAGGGGGTATTTGTTTTCCGGCAATATCGGTAGTTGGTAAGATACGTGCCTGAGTAATGGTGCTGTTGTCGAGCTTGTAGTTTTGGCCTGAGGTGCCCGCCGAAAAGGTGCCAACGCCGGTAACCATGACCCCCTTAACTTTTACCAACATGCCTTCATAGGGCTCGGTAAATGCTAAAGCACTGGTTAGCTCAATGGGTGTGGGCAAAGGGTTATTACTACTAATCACAGTAACCGTTGAAGGGGTCATCTCTAGTAGATTATTAAACTGCATTGCGGGGCCGGTTATTTCGATGCTATCGCCAATATTAATGGCACCCATGAGTGCTGCAGAATAGGCTGCAAGACCTCCGGTTGCATCTTGGAAATAACGAATAGCCACACCCAACTCACTGCCGTGCGTAACCATTCCTCGCACGGTAAAGGAGGTGCCCACAGAAAGAGCTCTGGCAGCGCTAATGCTGATTACTTGAGCTTGGGAGGCAGAAGCAGAAAAGAAAAAACAAATCAATAGAACTTTAAATTTTTTCATGGTAAAAACAGGGGTAATAATGATGAAATCGTAAGGGTGTGTAGGTTATGATATTTTCGGATTATTCGCGTAGTCGATCGGTGCTTTTCACTAGGTCGTCGTCTTTCTTAATAAAAAAATAGGCACTAACATATACGATTAAAAGTATAGAAATGAGGTAGGTGCCAAAACCAAAATGATACTCCGAGAAGTTGGTGGTGAACAGTGTATAAACGCTGAATACAAAAGAAAGGATTGTTCCTAAAACAAGGTAAAGACAAAGCTTCATTTGTTGTTTTCGGTTATTAAACTTAAAGATGGTAAACAGGGTAACACCAATAAGCCCGAACTGTAAGATGATATGAAGGAGATGGAAATGCGTTTCACCACTCCCGGTATTAATGCTTTGCCAAGCGGTATAAGTAACATCATACTCTTTAACCTTGCCTGTGTAAAAAGCTGCGGTGAGTAGCCAAGCCTGAAATGCCGAAGCAACAAGTAAAAAAACCGATTGAATACGTTGTATCATAGGTGCAAAGATACGATGAAAAACAACTATCCTTCAAAGCGAAGGTGTTTTACGGTTAATCCATCATTAATGAGTTGATTGAGAGAGTCGATTCCGATTTTTAGATGTTCCTGCACGTAATTTGCCGTAACGCTTTTATCGCTCTGCTCTGTTTTCACGCCTTCGGGTGTCATGGGTTGATCGCTCACTAAGAGCAATGCTCCGGCAGGAATATGATTATAGAATGCGGTGATAAAAATAGTAGCTGTTTCCATATCAACGGCCATGCAACGAATTCGGCGCAGATACGCTTTCGTTTCCTCGTCATGCTCCCATACTCTTCTGTTGGTGGTGTAAACGGTACCGGTCCAATAATCTCTTTCATTATCCCGAATGGTAGTACTTACGGCTTTTTGCAATGCAAAAGATGGTAAGGCAGGAACTTCGGCAGGAAAATAATCGTTGCTGGTACCCTCTCCACGAATGGCAGCGATAGGCAGAATATAATTTCCTATTTTGGGTTCCTCCTTTAGGCTTCCGCACTTGCCTAAAAACAAAACAGCTTGGGGGTGTATTGCACTTAACAGGTCGATGACGGTTGCCGCATTGGCGCTTCCCATACCAAAATTTATTATGGTAATCCCGTTGGCGGTAGCAGAGCGCATGGCACGATCCTCTCCTGATACTTCCACTTTATGCATTTGGGCAAACAGGTCGACATAGTTATTGAAATTGGTAAGTAATATATGTTTACTAAAGTTTTCGATTGGTACGCCAGTGTAACGTGGCAACCAATTTTCCACGATATCTTTCTTAATTTTCATAGGCCAAAAATAAAGAATTAATAATACATCCCGGGCGACCATCCTATCTTGAGGGGTTTTGATGCTGAAGTTATTTTCTTGGGTAGGAGATCCTTCCTGCGTCAGGATGACCATACAACAGGGTCAATGCATCCGGTTTTCCGTCGCTTCATGGGTGGGTTGGTGGTTGCTGATGAATGGTGTTTTTTCGTGTTGGTTTTTGAGATCCTTCCTGCGTCAGGACCATACAATGGGATCAACTACTCAAATTTCTATGTCCCATCATTCATTCGTGTATTCTCCTTAATAATCAGTGTTGTATTGTCATCCTATGAAGGAAGGATCTCCTTCTTAAAGGAAATAACGTTAGCATCAAAACACGTCAATGGTAACTTGTTCTTGGATCTAGGATCTGCGAAAAGAGAGCTTCAGAATAGGAATGACGAAACATCATTGACATGGTCCTTGCGGATCATTTTATTTTCGCCAGCACCATCAAATACTGAAATAACAAAAATAATAGAGAGCCCGACAGAATGATTCGTATTGTTTTTTTCTCGTAACTTCGTGGCAATGTTTATACGCAGTAGTTTAATCGGTTTCTTGGTTTTTGGTTCCCTGATTTCCTTTTCACAAAATAAAAAGCCCAGCGCTTATTTAAGTAGCGCCCCTTTAAGTAGCCAATGTGTTGTCGCCAATTTGCCCCCCGACGGGCCTGACAGCACGTTTAAAACACACCTCGAGCCTCAAGAGCCCGACACGAGAGACCCTCGTTTTATTTTTCATAAAAGACGTTTGCCTAACACCTCTTGGAGTACTTATTTCGAGGATAATGGCCGTGCCTCTTTAAATAAAACCAATAGTGGCGACCTTCAGTTGGGCGCTTCTGCCAAATTTAGCATCTACACCCAAGGCACCCCTCCCGACAATACCATGGCGATATCCAACGACGGTAAAATCGTTGCTTCAATCAACGTAAAAATTGGTTTTTATGATAGTACCGGAACGCGCCTTACTCCCGATAAGAATATTAATACCTTCCTAAACGACCCAACCATAACGCAATCGGAGCTATTCGACCCTCGTTTAATCTACGATCCAAAATCTGATCGTTTTGTTTATGTGGTATTGTGTGGAAGTACCGATATCACATCAAAAGTTGTCATCGGTTTTTCGCAGACTAACAACCCAATGGGGACTTGGAATTTTTATACGTTAAACGGTAATTTTGATGGCACCTCCTCTTGGTTCGATTACCCGAACATTGCCATCAACGATAAAGAATTAATAATAACAGGTAATTTATTTCTCTCCCCCGGCAATACCTTTAACCAGTCGGTCGTATTACAGATAAATAAGGCCGACGGATATACCGGAGCCGCCAGCTTAAATTATAAGGTGTGGGATGGTATCTTGGATGGAACCAATAACAACGCCTTCACGCTGGTGCCCGCAGTTAATGGCAGCAATAACAGCTATGGACCCAAGGTATATCTGGTAAGTAATTCGCCCCCAAGTGGCACCATTATTACCTTCTATGAGATTACCGATTTATGGAACGTGGCTACTTCACAATTTATCGTTAAGCCCGTTACCATCGATTGGTATAGCACTCCGGCAAACGATGCACAGCAAAAAAACTTCGCTCGACGGCTCGATATAAAAAAGAACCGCATTCGTAGCGCATACTATGCCGATGGCATTTTACATTATGCCATGATAACACCCACCAATTCTTTTGGCGCCGTATCGGTAGTTGCCTATGGCCGATTTGATGTTACAACGAATTTTAATAAAATAATTTATATTGGGGAAACGGGTTTCAACTACGCCTTCCCAGCCATCATGCATTTTAGTAATTTGGAATCTAAGAATACCACGTTGCTAACTTATTTAGTGTCGAATACCACCATCTATCCCGAAATCAGGGCCCTCACCATCGACGATAATATGGTGCCCTCCAGTTCAATATTGGTAAAAGCTGGAGATGGTTATGTAAACTATGGCATCGGCAGCAATGAGCGTTGGGGCGACTATACCGGTGTCTCTCGGAAATATAACAGCACAAAACCAGAAGTCTGGGTGTTTGGTTGTTATGGTGAAACGACACATGCCTGGGGTAATTTTATTGCGCAAATTACGGCTACCAGCGATATTGCACCACCTGCCATTACCTCCGACTCGAGCTATTTTTCGCCGAACCCAACGATGCGCTATCTTAACTTAAATGTAATATCGAAAGATACCGCCTTATTTCTGCTTCAGATTTTCTCTCTGAAGGGGCAGCTTGTGCGAGAAGAAAACACCCTGATACCGAAAGGAAAACATGGCAAAACGTATGATTTAATGGGGTTATCGCCCGATGAGTACATTCTGAAATTATTTAAAAACGGAGAGGCGTTAAAGCCCTCGAAACTACTTTTACTTGGTAAATAATGCGGTTACAACTAATCTATATTCTGCTCTTCCTTTCGCTAGGTACCCGGGCGCAGCTTATGGATTGGGGTGTTCCACAAAAGCTGGCTTCACGAAACTTATATTGTACGTTTATTGGCTTCAACAACGATGGATATTATTACATGCGTTGCAAAAAACCTGATTTTAAAAATGAGGTAATGATCGAGAAGTATTCTCATTCCTTACGTTTAATATGGAGTAAAACCATTACCAACGAGCATTTCGGGGAGTCAATTCAGAACGTGCTCTTAATGAAAAACAAGCTCATCGTACTTACTGCCAGTGATAATTATACGAGCGGGTTCACCGAAGTGAAGGCTACCTCCATTAATTTTGAAGGCCTTATTGCAAAACAATATACCCCACTGTTTCAGTTAAAGACCTCCGGATTTTATAGAAATGAGGAAGAGGCGACGTTCACCTTTAAAATTAATCTCAACGATGATGTTTTCGTGGCTTGTTACCTAACCCAAGCAGAAAAAAAACAAGTCGGTTTAAACTACCTTATGTTCAATGATGAATTCAATACGGTGGGTTCCGGTGGATTTGCCTATACGGCTAAAACAGAGCGCTTTTTTATTAACGATATCGTCATTTATAAACTCCATGTTTATAGTTTGGTAAGCTACTACGAAACCATTAAAAAAAACCAAGACGATATTTACGTGCACGATTTAATTATCATGAATAACACCTTGAAAACGTCGTACAAGGTGCCTATTATTTTGGAAGGAAAAACGCAAAGCGATATCGCAATAACCATCGATAGCATTGCTAAAACACTACAGCTCACCGGTTTCTATTCCGAAAAAAAATCCACCTCCGCTGCCGGCGTAGCCGTATACACCGTCCCGTTAGCCAACCCCGAAAACTATCACGCTGCCTTTACGCCTTTCCCAAAAGAAATGCTGTCCAAAATTATTGGTCAGAAGGCTAGCGAGAGAACCAACGAAATGGAAGATTTTGTGGTGCGTCAGTTGGTGCCTCGCAGCGATGGCGGAATGGTGCTTATTGCCGAATGCTTCTATATCGAGAAGCAAGCATACAACGCCTATACCAGCGGAATACAGGGTGTTACACCACAGCCTACCATGTTCAGAAATGTATATAATTACGACGAGGTACTTGTTTTTAGCTTAGAACCTAATGCTACGATCGACTGGTGGCAAGCCATTATTAAGAAACAAACGAGCCTTAATGATGATGGTTATAATCTCTCGATCGCCACCCTAATAAAAAAGGAAATGCTCTATGTGTTTTTTAACCAACACTATAATAATAGCAATCAAATATTGGAATACCAAATCAATGGTAATGGTAGGATGAACAACAAAATTTTATTTAAATCGAGCAATTACTATGTTGATTTTGCACCTCGTCAATCCTGTCAAATTGCGAATGGAAGCCTGCTTATGCCTTTCATTAAAGACCGGAAGTTTAATTTACTAAAGCTAACGTATTAACTCTTGATCAAACTCTTTACCATACGCCGCCCGATTGTTTTTATTACCCTGGTATTCATGGTATTGTTGTTGAGGCTTCCCTCCTTTTTAATATCCGGCACCCACTCCGGTGATTTTATACATTATACCTTTTTTGAGGGTTTTCTGGTTTTCCTAAACCAAACGAAGACGACTAGTTATGTTATAGGATGCTGTATTGTTATCTTTCAAATGCTGCATCTAAGTTATCTGTTCGAAAAACATGCGATACATTATAAAAACACGTACTTGCCGGCTCTGTTTTATGCCCTGTTTGCCTCTCTTCTTAATGGAGTAGATGTTAATATTACACCCGCCTTATTAGCACAAACCCCATTAATGCTAGCGTTGAGCGTGTATTTTGGGTTGTATAAATCGAGCGATGCAAAGGAAAAAATACTGACATCCATGCTGGTGCTCGGTGTGGGGTTTTTACTTTACTTGCCCATGGCCTACCTTATTTTGGTTTTTTGGATTGGTCTTTTTTATGTAAAAATACCCACCCTGCGCGACTACCTCATTGCGGCCATTGGTGCCTTACTACCCCTATACTTCGTTTTTGTTTTTTGTTTTTATGACAACCGTTTACCCTATTTTGTTGAAAAAATAAATTTGCTTGTGTACTATCGAGGGGGGCCTCCATTTGAAGAAACAAAGCCGGAATTATTCTTGTTGGGTGCCTTAGCCTTGATTTTGATTTTTTCTTCTGTTAAAATTTATACCTTTCATTTTAAAAATAATATCAAAACACGTATCATTCAAAAAACGCTTCTGGTATTGAGCGTCGTTATCTTATCCATCATCCTGTTCGTCTTGCCACTTAACGATCAACATCTTTTGTTTTTTCTCCTTCCTTTTAGTTATTTAGCATCGTATTTTTTTATGGGCACTTGGCGTTTTTTTCTGAACGAAATAATTGCGATGGGGCTGTTGACATTTATCATCATACTTAAAATTTATCGTTTATGAATTCTATTCACTCTGTAGCCATCATTGGTTCCGGCACCATGGGCGCCGGCTTGGCTCAAGTATGCGCTCAGGCTGGGTTTTCGGTTTGGTTGTACGACCTTAACGAAACCGCATTACTAAAAGCCAAAGAGGACATTGAAAAAAATTATTTCGTTGCCATCAGCAAAGGGAAAATGAGCGAACAGGAAAAAACAGATTCCCTCAAAAGAATAACATGCACCTCTCTTTTCAGTAACTTGATAGCGGATATCTGTATCGAGGCCATCGTTGAAAAGCTGGATATCAAACGCGATTTAATGCAAAGACTCGCAGCACAAAATGCAAGCCACTGTATTTTAGCTAGTAACACCTCCTCTATTCCCATCACACAAATTGCAGCCCAGATACCGCTGCCGGGCCGAGTGGTTGGAATACACTTTTTTAATCCCGCACACCTCATGAAGCTGGTTGAAATTATTGCCGGAGCAGAAACAACAGACATCGTTTTAAAACACGCCAAATCATTCGTTCTCAAACTTAATAAAACACCGGTGATGGTAAAAGATTCACCCGGTTTTATCGTAAACCGAGTGGCACGACCTTACTATGTAGAAGCACTAAAAATAGTAGAGGAGGGTGGGGCAGAAATACACGAAATTGATGCCTTAATGGAAGCCACCGGTTTTAAAATGGGCCCCTTTAAACTCATCGACCTCATTGGTGTGGATACTAACTTTTCGGTGACATCGAGCCTCTATGAGCAGTTTTTTTATGACGCGAAATTTCGGCCTAGCCGTATTCAAAAACAAAAGGTAGATGCCGGGCATTGGGGTAAAAAAACAGGGAAAGGATTTTATAACTACGAGTAATTTATATCCGTAAAAATGTTCCGCGTTGTTTTATGGCGTTCAACAACCGGTCTAAGCCTCACGAAAAAAGCAGGTCGCCAATGGTAAAACATTCCTTACTTTTGTGAAAAATGGGAGTTATACGTAAACAAGGTTCGTGGAGCTTAATATTAACTTATACCGGGTTTGCCATCGGGGCTATCAATATCTTTGTTCTTTATCCCCATCTCTTAAGTCAGGAAGAATTCGGATTGTCACGGCTCATCATGACGCTTGCTGGAACCTTGTCGCACTTTGCCATTCTGTCATTTACCTCATCCATTTACAAGTTTGCTCCTTTTTATAAGGCTCATCTTAAGCCTAAAGAAAACGACCTGTTAACCATTTCATTGGTGCTGCCTACCTTGGGATTTATCGTTGTAACCCTGCTAACTTTCCTTTTTCAAGATACCTTTGTGGCGTTTTATTCTACGAAATCTAAACTATTAGTCGAATACATTTTCTGGATCTACCCTTACACCTTGTTCATCTCGTATTTTGTGATTCTAAAAACACATGTTCATACCTATCACAACAATATTTTACCTACCCTCATTGAAGAAATAGCTTTTAAAATTTATATTATTATACTTCTCGTTCTTTTCTATTTCCAACAAATCGATTTTCATTTTATTATTGCCGCCATTTCCTTTTTTTACCTGCTGGCTTGCATCCCCTTATTACTTTTTTTACATTCAAAAAAAGCATTGCACTTTACCTCTTCCTTTAGTAGGGTAACCCAAAAACTTAAAAAATTTATCATTGGTTATAGTGGCTATATTTACCTGGGAATCATTATTATCGCCCTAAGCGATGCCATTGCCCCGCTTTTAATATCCGGCTATAACGGCTTGGGCGATGCCGCTATTTATGTTGTTGCTTTATATTTTGCACAGATATTAGATGTGCCCAAACGAAGTATCTATGGTGTTTCCATCGCTATTATGGCCGATGCCTGGCGTAATAATGATTTGAAGAAAATAGAGCTTCTATACCAAAGAACGGCGTTAAATTTATTGATCGCCTGCGGTTTTATCTTTGGGTTGATGTGGGTTAATATCGACAGCATTATCGCATTGCTTCCCTCGAGCTATTCGAAAATAAAATATATCATCCTAATCCTTGGAGTCGGCAAATTAATTGATACGGCCACCGGCATGAATGAAGAAATTTTAAATACCTCCAATGCCTGGCGTTTTAACTTCACCACACAAGTGATTTTAATTTTAATAAATATTCCTTTAAGCATTTTGTTTATCAAAAATTATGGCCTCCTTGGCATTGCCTTTGCCACTTTAATTGGAACCCTTGTTTATAACAGTGTGCGCTACGGATACATTTTATATTGGTTTAAACTACAGCCCTTTTCTAAAGCCATTGCGGGGGTATTTGTAATTATCGCATCACTGCTGCTGGCATTGCAGTTTGTTACCATTTCAAATGTTTATCTATCCATTCTATTCAAAAGCATTTTGTATTCATTGGCCTTCGTTTTTCTGCTGTTCAAATGGTCTCTATCGTCGGAGGTAAATGATTTCTACTATCAGATAAAAAACAGATTGAAAGCCTTCGTAAACTCAAAATAAAGCATACTTTTGCCATTACAAAAAATGAAAGTAGTTATATTAGCAGGGGGGTTAGGTACCCGTTTAAGCGAAGAAACCAGTGTTCGGCCCAAGCCCATGGTGGAGATAGGCGGGAAACCCATTTTATGGCATATCATGAAAATATATTCGAGCTTTGGCTTTACTGATTTTGTGATCTGTGGGGGCTATAAAAATTATTATATTAAAGAATACTTTGCCAACTACGTGTTACATAACACCACCATTACCGTTGACCTAAAAAACAACGCCATTGAGTATCATAAAAATGAGGTTGAACCTTGGAATATTACCATCGTGGATACCGGCGACGATACCATGACCGGAGGACGAATCAAAAGAATACAACCGTATATTGGTGATGAACGCTTTATGCTCACCTACGGCGACGGCGTTGGAAACATAAATTTAAATGCCCTTCTTCAATCTCATATCGATTCTAAAAAAGAAGCTACCCTTACCACCGTTCAACCCGTTGGGCGATTCGGTGTGATCGATATTAACGAAACGGGTGCCGTTAACAATTTCAATGAAAAACCAAAAGGAGATGGCGTTTGGATTAACTCCGGTTTCTTTGTGCTTGAACCCAGTATTTTCAACTTACTCGAAAACGACCATACCATCTGGGAAAAACATCCGGTGGAAACCCTCGCTGCTAAAGGACAATTAAACGCATACAAACATTTTGGTTTTTGGCGTCCTATGGATACCCTAAAAGATAAAAACGATCTGAATGAATTGTGGAGTGCCAATAAAGCAGAATGGAAAACATGGTAAATAGTCAACTCGAAATTTACAGGAATAAAAAAATCGTGGTCACCGGTCACACCGGTTTCAAAGGATCGTGGCTTTGTATGGTTCTCTTAAAGCTGGGCGCCGAAGTACACGGTTATTCGCTTGAACCCAAAACACCACACGACAATTTTTCATCGACTAACCTGGAAAAACAGTTACATCATACCATCGGAAATATCCTTGATCGAAAAAAACTAAACGACTTTATTCAAAAGGTAAATCCTGATTTTGTCTTTCATCTGGCTGCACAGGCTATCGTATTGGATTCTTATACTAATCCCGTGGAAACCTTTGAAACCAATATCATGGGTAGCGTACATGTATTTGAAGCGGTGCGAAAATGTGGCAATACCCAAGGTATCATTAATGTTACGAGCGACAAATGTTATCAAAACAAGGAATGGGTTTGGGGATATCGGGAAAACGATGCCATGGGTGGAAACGACCCCTATAGCGCCAGCAAAGGTGCAGCAGAATTAGTGGCCCACGCCTATAATACGTCGTTTTTTAAAGATACCGATTGTACCTTGGCCTCCGTAAGGGCTGGTAATGTAATTGGGGGAGGCGATTGGGCAGCATTTCGAATAGTGCCCGACTTCTTTAGAGCTTTTATCAACAAGGCCGCTCTTGAAATAAGAAACCCGGATGCTACCCGTCCTTGGCAATTTGTTTTAGAGCCCCTTACAGGCTATTTGCTGCTGGGTGCTGCTCTATTGGGTAAGGAGCCCAAGAAATTCGATGGTGGCTGGAATTTTGGGCCTTTAAATGCCACCCATAAAACAGTGATGACCTTATTAAACGAAATAAAAAAAGAGAGCTCCTTAGAAACCATAGAAGTGAAACATGTTTCAAATGCCATGCATGAAGCACAATATTTGCAATTGGATATCACCAAAGCAACAACGCAACTCAACTGGAACCCCAAACTCAACTTCGAAGAAACCGTAAAGTTCACGGTAGATGGATATTTTGATGAAATTCAATTTTCATCATCAGCGCTATTGCAAAAAAGAATGTCCATGATTGATTTATACTTAACAAAATAATGGGCGAAGCAACGACAATAAAAAACAAAATATTTGAATTACTTAAAGAGTATCATTCAATAAAAAACACCCCCAAGACCTTCGTAAAAAACGAAACGTCCGTGCCCGTCAGTGGCAAAGTATTTGATCATGAAGAAATGCAAATGATCACCGAATCGGCCATGGACGGATGGTTTACAACAGGACGTTTTAATGAGGCGTTTGAAAAAAAACTAGCCACCTATATAAACACCCGAACGGTGCTTACCGTAAACTCGGGCTCATCGGCTAATTTGCTGGCCATTACCGCCCTTACTGCCGACGAGCTGGGCGATCGTAAACTACGAGCTGGCGATGAGGTAATTACCGTTGCCGTTTCTTTCCCAACCACCATCAACCCCTTTATTACCCTCGGCGTGGTTCCGGTGTTTGTCGATATCACCATACCCGAATATAATATTAATACTTCCCAAATAGAGGCTGCCATTACCCCCAAAACAAAGGTTATTATGGTGGCTCATACCCTTGGAAACCCTTTTCCCGTTGAAGAGATTGCGGCTATTTGTAAAAAACATAATTTGTGGTTGATTGAAGATTGTTGCGACGCCTTGGGTGCTACTTATAATGGTAAACATGTGGGCACTTTCGGCGATTTAGCTACCTTAAGTTTCTATCCGGCTCACCACATCACCATGGGAGAAGGCGGTGCTGTGTTTACGAGTAATGCAAAGCTTGCCAAAATTGTTGAAAGCTTTAGAGATTGGGGCCGCGATTGCTGGTGCCAGCCCGGAATGGATAATACCTGTGGGAAACGGTTCGACTGGAGTCTCGGCGATTTGCCAACAGGTTACGATCATAAATATATTTACAGCCGTTTAGGATATAATTTAAAAATTACCGATATGCAAGCCGCTTTAGGGCTCGCACAGTTAAATAAACTGGACTCGTTTATCGCCCAACGCAGAGACAATTACCGGCTACTCTATGATGGGCTAAAACACCTGACGTCAAAGATCATATTACCCGAAGCGACCATCAACGCTAACCCCTCTTGGTTTGGTTTTTTAATTACCCTCAAAGACTCCAATCGTAACGAAATAATTAAACAATTAACAGAGGCTAAAATTGCTACCCGTTTATTGTTTGCTGGTGATATTCGTAAACAACCGTATTTTAAAACGGTCACCTATAGAAATTCCGCCGAAACCCCCAACACCGAAACCGTAGTGAACAATACCTTCTGGATTGGTGTCACGCCTATGATTAACGAGGAAATGATTGCTCACGTAATCGATACCTTTAACCATATCTTTAACGAATGAAATCGGATAAAGGCATTATCATTAGTGGTGCTCATGGATATATTGGTGGGCATTGTGTTCGTTTTTTTGCTTCGTTAGGTTATACCGTTCTTGCCTTGGTTTCTAAAGTAAAAGAGCACGATACGGGCCAAATTTCGTATTTATCATATCCCGATTTTTTTCGTGCTCATGCATTACCGTATGCTTGTTTATTACATTGTAGCTGGAATGGGGTAACCTTTGAAGAACGACAAAATGAAGAACTGCAAAAAGAAAACCATATAAAATCAAAAAAAATAATTGAGCACTGCAAAAATAATGGCATCAACAAAATAATGGTGCTGGGTTCACAGGCCGAATACGGTAATTACCTTGGCAGAGTAGATGAAAAACAACCGCTATTGCCTGTCGATGCCTATGGCGTTTACAAACTTAAAACACTTGAATACCTTAGAAATAATGCCGAAACAATGACCTGGGTTTGGTTACGATTGTTTACCATATACGGCAGGTGTACAAGCGGAAAATGGTTTCTTGAGATGGTGAAATCAAAATTAGAAAAGAATGAACTATTGGAGGTCACCACCTGCGAGCAACGGGTTGATTATTTACATATCGACGATTTGCTTCGGGCCTTGCAATTGGTTGTGCAGAAAACGGGAAGCATCCAAGATGTTTACAATCTATCGTCAAACACCTCGACGACACTAAAAATAATTACGGAGAAAGTAAAAAAGCTCTATGGCTCGGAAAGCGAAATACACTACGGAGCCATTGCGCACAGAAAAGGTCAGGTGATGCACCAGGAAGGCAACGCAGAAAAATTCAATAATTTTTTTAACTTTACAACCCGATTGAATTGGGACAATATTACCCAAGACCTATTGTAATGAACGTAGCAACGTATATTTCCCGATTTTTTATTCTTCATGAAATTGATACGGTTTATGAACTGTCGGGGGGCATGATCACGTTTATGCTGGATGCCTTATACGACAGCAAAAAAATTAGAATCGTAACCTGTCATCACGAACAAGCCTGTGCTTTTGCTACCGATGCCCATGCCCGCATAACCAATAAACCTGCGGTGGCAATGGCTACCAGTGGGCCCGGTGCCACCAATTTACTCACCGGTATAGGCAATTGCTTTTATGATAGCGTTCCCGCCATATTTATTACCGGACAGGTAAACACCAACGAGCAAAAAGGTGATAGAAACATTCGCCAGCTTGGGTTTCAAGAAACAGATATCGTGTCGATGGCCGCACCCGTCACCAAAAAAGCGATAAAAATAACCCACGAATCGGAAATTGAAGCGGCCCTGGAATTAGCATTCAAACTCAGTATGGAAGGCCGGCCCGGCCCCGTTTTGATCGATATTCCCATGAATATCCAGCGCGCTACATTGGGTATTTTGCCACGTAAAGTAATATTAAACACGCCCTCTCCTAATAACGAAACGGTTATTTTTTGTGATGCCCTGTTGAACGAACTTTCGAAATGTAAGAAGCCTATAGTATTGGCTGGAAGAGGTATTTCCACCGCTGATGCCCGACACCCGTTAGCTCAATTTATTAGCTCCTATAACCTGCCTCTGGTAACCTCGCTCTTGGGCCTCGACGTACTGGAAACCAGCCACAAGAACAAAGTGGGTTTCATTGGAAGCTATGGTAACCGTTGGGCTAATATGGCCTTAGGTAACGCCGACCTGATTATTGTTTTGGGAAGTCGGCTTGATATTCGTCAGACGGGTGCAGATGTAGCGTCCTTCACGAAAGATAAAATTATTTTTCAGGTAGATATCGATGCCTCGGAAATTAATAATCGCATAAAAACAGATTATAGTTTAACGGCCGATTTAAACTCTTTCTTTGATTTCATTAACCGGGAGAAACCAAAAACGAACGATCGTTTTGGTGAATGGCATCAAGAGATCGAAGAAAATAAAAACAAGTTTTTGGATACCTCCGAACAGCCCGATAGCGTGGGTATTAATCCGAATGCTTTTATCAAACGGTTCTCTTTATTGTCTCCGCGAGCCCAATGCTATATTGCCGATGTGGGTAGCCATCAAATGTGGAGCGCCCAATCATTGTATCTTTATAAAAATCAAAGATTTTTAACTTCGGCTGGCATGGGTGCCATGGGCTATGCCCTGCCGGCCAGCGTTGGAGCTTGTATTGCCTTAGGCAATAAGCCTGTCGTAACCATCAATGGCGATGGTGGTATTCAACTCAATATTCAAGAGTTGCAAACCATTATGCGCAATAAGCTGCCTGTAAAAATAGTGGTGTTAAACAATAATTCATTGGGTATGATACGGCAGTTTCAAGATAGTTATTTTGAGGGCCGTTATCAATCGACGGTTTGGGGTTATTCGGCACCCAATTTTGAAAATATTGCCGCGGGATATGGCATAAAAGCCATGACCATTCACCACGAAACAGAAATAGAACAAGCAATAAGCGCCGTTTGGGAAAAGGAGAACGAACCCTTTTTATTACAGGTGATGATCGACTTAAACACCAACGCCTATCCAAAAATTGCGTTTGGCCGACCCATCACCGATATGGAGCCATTAGTAAAACCAACAGAAATAGAAGGAACATAGCATGCTATCCATCAGAAAATTAATACGGAATACAACCTATCGGCTTAAAAACTTCATACGCCCTCTCCAAGCCCAAGAATTTAATACTGCTCAAATAGAAAGCTTTAGAAGAGACGTTAATACGCATTTTTTAAGTGGCCATTATTCGGAAACCTGGACCCTCTTTGCAAAGCAAATGAAAGAAAGTTTTTTGAACCAGAATCCCTCCGATTTTCTGCAATGGGAACTTATAAAATATACCATAACAAGCTTCAACTCAACGATGGTTGATCGTGAATATAATGCCATAAAAAGAGAAACTCTTTTTTATTCCCGATGGAAATTTTTACTCCTCGAAAATGGGTTCGGTAATCCCGATCGATTTTGGAGAAACCGATTATTGGGCACCAACAAAATACACCAAACCTATCACTTGCTTCAGCTCACGAAACAGTTTGCAGTTGACTTAAAAAACATTGAATATGTACTGGAATTTGGCGGTGGGTATGGAAACATGTGTAGTTTGTTCTCAAAAATAAATACCAATATTAAATACACCATCTTCGATTTACCTGAACTTCTATGCCTTCAAAAGTTTTATTTAAATGCATTGCATCTTCCTTGTGAACTAGAGACAGAAGGGCCTATTACATTGACAAAAAACATCGAAATGGTGGCTGCCGAAAACAAAAATTATGCGAAAAACAAATTGTTTATTGCTACTTGGTCATTATCAGAATCGCCTTTCGAATTGCGGGATCACTTTATTTCTATTTTAGATACCTTCGAATACATCTTAATAGCGTATCAGAAAGATTTTGATAAGATGGGAAACAGGAAATACTTTAGTGGGTTTCAAAGGAAGCTTGGAAGTTTTAATTGGTCGGAATATCCTATTCTTACCATGAATGGCAGTTATTATTTATTAGGGAAAAGAAACTAAGCTATGCATCCAATTTTATCCATAGGAATACCTACTTATAACAGGCCAAATCAAATTAAGATATTAATTGAATCGATTTTGTCGCAGAAAAATTTGAGCGACAACGATATTGAAATTAATATTTCCGACAACAGTGAGAACGATCTCACCAAAAACCTGATTGCCGAGTCGTACCTCAGCTACAAAAACATATACTATACCAAAAACGAGACCAACATTGGTTCGGAAAAAAACATACGAAAAGTGTTCTCCTTGGGAACAGCAGAATACACCTGGCTTATCCCCGATGACGATATGTTGACTTTTGATCATTCTCTATCAGACGTAATAGATCAAATAAAAAAATACAACCATGAATTAGCCTTTATCATGGTAAACGCAAAAGCTGTTTTTCTCGCAACGAATGTTGTGCTATCAGAAAAATTTAATGAGGTAAATAAAAATATTTTTTTTGAGGATGGGAAAGATTTGCTCAATTTAATTTCCGATTCGGATCTCATCGGCGCTCAACGGCTTATTATTAAAAGAAGTGTTCTGCCACACCCGTTTGAACAAAAACACACGCAAGATGGTAATGTGGGCTGTATGTCGTTGGCGCTTGTGGCCGCGGCTGCCGGACAAACACTCTATATGGGTAAACCGTTAATTACTTTTGAGGCCGGCGATAGTTCTCCCTGGAGAAAATTTTGGCCGAAGATTTTTTTTATCGATATGAGTAATTTATTACTCGAGTCGATTGCTGCGCTCGGTTATTCTGAAAAACGTGTGAAAGAAATAATTGAAATGAAAAAGCACAAACACATCAACACCCTAAATCCAGGATTTTTACTTTTTCAAAAGTATGGTTTAAGGTGGGCTCTATTGGCCAAAATATATGGGGGTAGGTTTGTGTTTAAACACTTGTTAGCGGCTCCCTATAAACTTGTTATTAATTCCCGTATAGCTCAAAAACTTCTCCAATAATAAATGACCCAATCACCTCTTCTTTTTCTTATCTTTAATCGTCACGACACGACGTTAACGGTATTTGAAAAAATAAGGCAATACCGGCCGGCGAAACTTTATATCGCCGCCGACGGTGCGAGAGAAAACGTATGGGGTGAAAAAGAAAAATGCGAAGACCTGAAAACGAAATTATTGGCCAGTGTCGATTGGCCTTGTGAGGTAAAAACACTCTTTAGAACAACTAACCTGGGGTGTAAAATAGCCATCAGTTCAGCCATAGACTGGTTTTTCGAGCATGAAGAAATGGGGATTATCTTAGAAGACGATTGTCTGCCGAACCCTTCTTTTTTTGTGTTTTGTAATACGTTATTGCTCCAATATAAGGACGATGAACGGATCATGCAAATAAGCGGTAACAACTTTCAATTCGGAAAAACATGGGGAGAGGCCTCTTATTATTTTTCAAACTACAGCCATATTTGGGGTTGGGCTACTTGGAGAAGAGCCTGGAAGCTCAATTCATTGAGTCAAGAGCTGTATGAAGAGTTTTTAAAATCCAACCAAATCAACTATTTGTTTCATACCAGCGGTGAACGTTCTTTTTGGTTGGACCACTTTAAGAAAGTATATAATAATAAAATTGATACCTGGGATGCTCAATGGCAAATAAGCACCTGGATGCAACATGGGCTATGTGTTTTACCGAATATAAACCTGGTCACCAATATTGGTTTTAACGCAAGCGCATCGCGTACCAAAGACGCTTCAAATAAATTAGCAAACCTAAAGGCGAAGGAGCTCGATGAAAAAATTAGGCACCCTGCTCATGTCATTAATAATTATATGGCCGATTTAAACACATATCATAAAGCCTATAAGTTTTCTTTAAAGGCAAGACTCTTTTTGGGTTTCATTTCTTTAAAAAACAAATTATTTAATTGATAAGACAATGTTAAATCTGATGCTGAATTATATTCGAAGTTTTATTAATAAGTCGCACCATAAAAAACTTCTCCTAAATGGAAATTTAAAGGTAGGAGAAAACAGTGATATTGATGGACTAAAAATGGAGGTAAAGCTCGTTTCAAAGGGCGCTCTAAACATAGAGATTGGTTCGGATTGCCTTATTTTCGGGAGTTTTTTTGTTGAAAAACCAACGGCTAAAATTACCGTTGGAAACGGAACTTTTTTGGGGGGCAGCTCTTTTATTGCCGCCGATGAAATAATCATTGGCGACCATGTTATGTTTTCCTGGGGCTGCACCACCATTGACACCAATGCACACTCCCTAAATAATGTTCAACGTCAACATGATGTAATGGAGTGGAAGAAAAGCATTGCGATGGGTAAGCCCGGTGCCTTAAAAAACTGGGATGACGTGGAGAGTAAAAAAATAATAATAAAAAACAACGCATGGATTGGCTTTAATTCTATACTTTTGAAAGGCATCACGATTGGTGAAGGGGCCGTAGTTGCTGCCGGTAGCGTAGTTACTAAAGATGTTGATGATTTTACTTTAGTTGGAGGAAACCCTGCAAAATTTATAAAAAAATTATAATGTTTTTACCTGAAATTATCGGAAGAAATAAAGTCGAAGACCTTTTCTGTAATTTTGGAACAATAATTAACACCCTAATATTTGATAAACATTCATGACCTGGGAAGAAACCATACAATACATTCGAACAAAGAAGGAATTTAATGATGTTGTCTTTAACTCATACCTCACGGATAATTTAGTTGAAAACGTTAACCGATTTAAGACAAGCGAAGAGTTTGAAGAAACACTAAATATTATAAACCGACACAACACCAATAGTTCATTAAAATTACTAGATGTGGGAAGTGGGAATGGTATCAGCGCCGTTTCGTTTGCGCTCCATGGTTTTCATGTTGATGCCTTAGAGCCGGATAAGAGCGATACGGTGGGTGCTGGAGCGATTCAAAAATTAAAAGAGCATTTTGTCCTGCCGTCTCTGGAAATACACACCACCTACGCCGAAAATTTACCTTTTGAAAAAGAAACCTTTGATGTGGTTTACGTCCGACAAGCCTTTCATCACGCTCACAACCTACAGCAATTTGTAAATGAATGTGCTCGTGTATTAAAGCCAAACGGAGTGCTTCTGGGCATTAGAGAACATGTGATTTATAACGAGCTGGATAAAGAGTGGTTTTTACACGTGCACCCTTTACAAAAATTTTATTTGGGTGAAAATGCATACACCCTTGAAGAATACAAAAACAGCTTTGTTAATGCCGAACTAGTGATTGAAAATATTTATACTTATTTCGACTCCATCCTTAATTATTTCCCCTTTTCAAAACAAAAAGTAGAAAAAGGAAGAAAAAACATTAAAATAATTACCCTGGTCAATGGAAATTTTTTCAGTCGATTTTCCTTCACGAATAAAGTACAACGGTTTTTCTTGAGAAAGTTTTTTGGAGTAATACCAGACGAAAGCCTTATTGCGGGACGTATGTACAGCTTTGTGGTTAAGAAAGCGTGAGCATCCATTGTGCTGTTTTTTGTAGTCCTTCATCAATTTTCGTAAACTCGAATGGGCCTGATTCAAGAAACCTTGAAATATCTGCCTCCCAATAAAGCGGGTCGCCAACACGTTGTTCATTGTTAAACGCTACGACGCCCGTATTTCCTAAATTCTCTAATAATAAACCTACGGCCTTTTTTACCGTGATGGATTTACCGGAAGCGATGTTTATGATGCTCGAATGGGTCGTGTTCATGGCTGAAACTTCTAATGCCCGACACAAATCATCGATATAAATAAAATCACGCGTTTCTTCGCCTGTGCCATAGAGCTTAATTGGTCCTGCTTGTTGGTGTTTCAGAAATACATCCCAAAATATCTGCTTTGTTAGACCTGGCCCATATACCGAAAAAATACGGACATTAATGACCGCTATACCATATAATGCGGCAAACTGAAATCCAATGTTTTCGGCAGCTAATTTGTGAAACCCATAAGGGGAAATTGGATTTCCTTCTGTTGTTTCACTCACCGGCATTTCAAGGGGGTTGCCATATACCGCGGCACTACTTAGGTTAACAAACTTGCAACCCTTATTGTGCTTGCGAATGGCATCTAAAATTTTATATACATTATAGGTGTTTAACTCATAATCCAATAGCGGGTTTTGAATCGAAAAATTTACATTGGCGGCACCCGAACAATTATAGCAAATATCAAATTTGTTCTCTAAGAAAAGCTTGTCGAAGTCGGAATTTTCTTTTGCTAATAAAAAATAATCGGTCTGCTCCTCCATCATTATGTCCGCCCTGAAAACTTCGTGATTTTTGTTTTTAAGGAAGGCAACCAGATTTTTTCCGATAAAGCCCGCACTGCCGATTATTAATATTTTCATTACCTTTCAAAATAAATTATTTTATTTGTATTAAACGAAATTAATTTTGCAGCATGCCCGAAAGAAAAAAAATAGCACTCCTGTTTTTATACGACGAACAGTGGATGGGCGGTACCTATTATGTGCTGAATCTGATAGAAGCGCTTAAAACAATAGACGATTCACAGAAGCCCTTTTTAAAGATAATAGTGACCACCGCTAACGAAGAAGCGATCATTAGGAACCTTAACTACCCATACTTCGAAATTGTTTTTGATAATAAGGCGGGCATTTCTTTTTTTAAAAGAGGGGTAAACTTTCTCGCAAAAAAACTCCTGAAACAGCATCTCTTCAAAAGCTATCCCGCAATTTCCGATTGCGTTGCCGTGTTTCCCGTTTTTAGTGCTCACATTAGGTATTATACTACCCCCTTTTATTGGATTCCGGATTTTCAAGAATTATATTATCCCGGTTTTTTTAGTGCGCGTGAAATTTTACGAAGAATATCGCACCACAAAAAAATCGCATCGAAAAAATGTCACGTTGTTTTTAGTAGTCATGACGCTTGCAACAGTTTTAACACCTTTTATCCCGACCATCTTTCAAAAAAACACGTATTACATTTTGCCGTTACACACCCTTCATATCATATGCTAAAACAAGAAGATTTGAGGGTGACTTATCGTTTGCCAAAGGATTATTTTATTGCTCCAAACCAGTTTTGGAAACACAAAAATCACCGTGTCGTAATAGAGGCCGCAAAACTATTAAAAACAGAAGGCCGCAAGCCCTGTATCGTTTTTACCGGGAAAGAAAACGATAATCGTAACCCTGAATATGCCAAAGAATTAAAAAAACTAGTGGAAGATAATAATTTAGAAAACGAGATTCGTTTTTTGGGTTTTATCGATCGTGCTCACCTCCTGCAATTAATGAAAAACGCATTGGCCGTAATTCAGCCTTCTCTTTTTGAAGGATGGAGTACGGTTATTGAGGATGCAAAAGCAATGAACCAATTTATTATTGCCTCGGCAATCGATGTAAATATCGAACAGCTTGCTGGTGCCGGATTGGTGTTTAACCCTCTATCTGCAGCCGATTTGTCTGAAAAAATGATATTGGTTCTGTCTGAAAAAACGCTAAACACCGGGACGATTGACTATGAAAAAAATGTTCTTGCCTTCGGCACCCAATTTTTGAAATTAATAGATTAACCTAAAAACATGAGCCTGTATAACGAGAAAAGTTACCAATTGCATAAAAAGCATTCGGATGAAATTAATGATCAAAAACTTTTAGATAGCTGGAAAAAAAAAGATACCGTGGATTATTGGCGGCACGAGAAGATGTATAAAAACCTGCTTCCTCTAATCGAATCATACCCCGACGCCTCGTGGCTTACCGTAGGTGATGGCCGCTATGGTACCGATGCAAACTATTTGCTCTCTAATGGAGTGAAAAACGTGACGGCCACCGACTTAAGCGACACACTACTCATCGTGGCTAATCGCGATCAATTTATTACCAACTTTAGTGCTGAAAATGCAGAAAAAATGTCGTTTGAAGACCAACGTTTCGACTTCGTACTCTGCAAAGAAGCATACCATCATTTTCCTCGTCCTTCCATCGCCCTGTATGAAATGTTGCGTGTTGCAAAAAGAGGCGTCGTGCTGATTGAGCCAATGGACAAAAACATTAATTTTGGTCGGGATAACGTCGTCGTAAAAAATATTCGTGGTTTCATTAATAGTTTACATCTTCTCCTAAGTGGAATACACAAATATGAAAATTTTGAGTCGGTGGGTAATTATATTTTTACCGTCTCGGAAAGAGAAATTAACAAAATAGCACTGGCCCTAAATTTGAAAAACGTTTTTTATAAAAAACAAAATGATTGTTTTGTGGAAGGGGCAGAAGATGAAAAACGGGAAGACAATGGACGCGTTTTTAAACAGATACAGAGCAAATTGAGGCTTCACAATTTCCTCTGTAAGGTTGGACTAATGCAGTATGGCCTCATTACAAGCCTTATCATGAAAGAGGAGCCAACCAATGAAAGTATTGTTAAATTAAAACGCGAGGGCTATATCGGCTACGTTCTTCCCGATAACCCTTTCATCTAAACAGTATGCCCCTATAGGTCATATGGGCGCTTGTAATGCTAGGTTAGGGTTCGGTTCCGGCCTCCTTACGTTTGGCCCCTATGTTGTGCTTTTAGAAAGGCTTGTGTGACGTACCATTTAACTTTTCAATTATCTTATCTTTGTCGCATGATTAATTTCTCCAGGTTTGTTTTGGATAATGGGTTAAAGGTAATTCATCATTTCGATGGTAGCACCCCGCTTGCTGTGCTTAATGTTTTATATGATGTGGGTAGTCGTGATGAAGACCCCGAGAAAACCGGCTTTGCGCACCTGTTTGAGCATTTAATGTTTGGAGGTAGCGTTAATATTGAAGACTACGACGAGCCTTTACAGTTGGTTGGTGGCGAAAATAACGCCTTCACCAACAACGATGTCACCAATTATTATATCCAACTGCCTGCCGACAATATTGAAACCGCTTTCTGGCTGGAAAGCGACCGAATGCTATCCTTGGCCTTCAGTAAAAAAAGCCTTGATGTGCAACGAAATGTGGTTAGTGAGGAGTTTAAACAACGCTATCTGAATCAACCCTATGGCGATGTATGGCTAAAACTTCGCCCTCTGGCTTATACCCAACACCCGTATCAATGGGACACCATTGGTAAAGCGTTAAGCCATATAGAAAATGCGTCTCTTAAAGATGTTAAAGCCTTTTTCAAAAAATATTACGCTCCTAATAATGCCGTACTCGTTGTAAGTGGAAACATATCCTTCGATCGCACGAAAGAGTTGTGTGAGAAGTGGTTTGCACCCATTGCATCGCAAAAAATACCCCTGCGCGCCCTCCCTCAAGAGCCCTTACAACAAGCCGCACGAACCCTGCGGACGACAAGCAAAGTGCCCGCCGACGCCTTCTATCTTGCCTTTCATGGTGTGAAACGCAACCATGAGTCTTATTATACAATGGATCTTCTGACCAATATCTTCGGCCTTGGCGAATCGTCTCGTTTATATTATGCACTAGTAAAAGAAAAACAATATTTTAGTAATTTTAGTTGCTATCATACGGGTAGCTTCGACGAAGGATTGATTATTTTCAGTGGCAAAACCATGGCCGGTGTTAGCTTAGCAACCGCAGAGGCGGCCGTATGGACAGAGATTGAAAAACTAAAAAAGGAAGGGTGTAAAGCAGAAGAACTCACCAAAGTAAAAAACAAAACAGAGACTAGCCATATTTACGAAATGATGAATTTGTTGGAACGTACCATTGCACTGGCCTTTGCCGAAGTGCAGGGTAATGCCAACCAGGTGAATGAAGAACTGCAACATTTTAATTTGGTTACCCGCGAGCAGATACAGACATTTGCAACCCTATTCTTAACTAAAGAAAGAAGCAATACAATGTATTATGAAATGGCTCTTTAACCCATTAATCTTAATACGCTAATTATAACTTTACCCGTTTTTAATCGTCGTATTGACGGCCGAAGAAACGGTTTCATCATCTTATACATTCAGCCCCTCTAGATTCGGGTGGGTTCGTTAAAATTCCTTACTATATCGTAACTTCGCCGTCATGCTCAACCGTGCTACCCCCCCACCTTTCGTGGTGCCTCAAAACTTTGTAATTCCTTTGGCTGTCCAATACCCATTAGCGAATGGAAATATATTACACGCCATTAATACCGATGACGATGCGCTTCTAAAGATCGATGTGTTTTTTGCCGCAGGTCGTATATATCAAAAACAGGCTTCTGTTGCTGCATTAACCATTGACATGCTCTTTGAAAGCACACAAAAAAGAACCGCCATGGCACTGGCAGAAGCCATGGACTTTTATGGCGCTTATACCGATTATAGCGTCCGTTCCGAATGGGCTTCGGTAACTTTATATACGCTTAATAAACATCTGGCGAGCGTGCTGCCGTATTTTATCGAATTACTCACCTTGCCCGCTTTTAAGGAAGATGAGCTCGAACTCTTAAAGGCCCGGGAAATACAGGATCTGAAAGTTTCCCTTGAAAAGAACTCGGTTTTGGCACAACACGAAGTATCCCGACAAGTATGGGGTGAAAACCATCCTTTGGGTATGATACCCAGTATAGAAAATTATAATCTCGTTACCCGTGCAACAATACAGGCCTTTTTCGACCAACACTATACGCTTGGAGATGCTCATATTTTTGTTGCGGGAAACCTTTTTGAAGATACCATTAGCGTTCTTACTCGTGCCTTTGCTATTGGAGAAAAATCGGGCCTGCCATTGAAAAAAACAGAGATGGTACTATCGGAAACAGCATCACGGGTGTTCGTTCAAAAACCAAATTCGTTGCAGGCGGCACTTAAGGTGGTTCGTAGCCATGTAGCTCGAACCCACCCCGACTATAACGACACCCAAATGTTAAACCTTATTTTAGGTGGCTACTTTGGGTCGCGATTAATGGATAACCTCAGGGAAGACAAAGGTTACACCTATGGTGTAGGAAGCGGTATTAGCGACTATAGCTTTGGGAGCCAATGGAGTATAGGCACCGAAGTAAAAAACAGTGCAAAAGACAACGCAATCAATGAAATATTTATTGAGATGGAGCGTTTAACGAAGGAATTAATAGATGTTGACGAATTAAACGTGGCCCGAAATTATTTACTGGGACAGGTATTGAGAAGCTTGGATGGGCCATACAGCCAACTTCATTATGCCGAAACGGTTGAACTTAATAACTATTCTTATGAACTGCTTTATGCCGGATTTGAGAGAATAAAAACCGTCACGCCGGCCGACTTATTGGTCGTCGCTAAAAAGTATTTGCAAGCTAAAGATTGGCTGGTGGTGGTTTGTGGAAGTGAAGAGAGCACACGAACTTAAATCAAATTAATTTTTGAAAACCCGTTTAAAAATAAAATTTGCTTTGCAGCCAACAATCTTGGTTGGTTTCGTCATGCTGTTTTTTATCCCCCAGCATCTCTTTGCAATAAACAATCCTCTAAACCTGAGAAGGGGTTGTAAGGCCCTTAACGACTCCGATATAATTTTAAAGTGGCGCGTTCCAAACGATTTGTGTACTAGTTTTCAGGCCTATTATATTTATGGTCGAAAAGACTCTTTTTCTGCCTTCGGTTTGATTGATAGTGTAAAAACCCTATCACAACAACAATATACGCATAAGGGCGCTTTTCTTTTAGCCAATACCTGGCAATATTTTATCGTTTTACATAACGATTGTTTCGGCAACCCCACCATAAGCAGCGACACCATTTCTATCGACCTAACCCAAACCAACAGCCAATATATCGACAGTGTTAGTGTCGATCCTGTCACCGGAAAATATATTATTGGTTGGAAAGTTAACACAAGCAACGATTTGGCGGGGTATAAAATATATACCATCAACGGGGCTAACAATATCATTCTGGCCGACGTGGACTATAGCACGGTTTTCTTTTCAGATATCAGCTCCTCCCCTACCACTACAGTAAAAACCTACGCTATTGCCGCATACGATAGTTGCAATAACATAACAGCTATTATCGACAAACACACCCCGATTAAACTTTCGGTAAGTTTTGATAGTTGCAGCCACCGCTTTAGTTTAAATTGGAGTGATTATATTGGATTTCCAATTTTAAAATACCAGATTCTAGCCAGCATTAACGGAAATCCTTTTTTTAAAATTCAAGATTTTCTAACCGTTGCCGGAGTGCTTAGCTACAATTTTTCAGATACGCTATTTCATGATGGCGATAATGTTTGTTTTGTTGTTCGAGCGTTTCATGCTTCCGATCCAAGCATTAGCTCTACAAGCAACAAAACTTATTTGGTAATAAAATTTGTTTCACTTGCTCACCTAAATTATATTTCACAGGTAAACGTCATTAACAAAAACAGTATCCGCATTGATTGGATTACCGATCAGCCTTTTTTTATAAGTGCTGTGTATTTTCAACAAAGTACCGATGGTTTAAATTACACGACGCGTAAAATAATATCACCTTCTTTAAACACATTTAGCTTTGTTGCCGACAGTTTGAATGCGGACGAAACAAAATACTTTTTTAGGACCATTGTGTTTAATGGATGTAATCAAGCCCAGGACACCAGTACTTTTTGCAATTCAATTTTGTTGAACGCAAAAAAAATAACATCTTCCGCCAACAGAGTCAGCTGGAATAGCTATTTAAATTTTGATGCCAACGTTGAAAAGTATGAAATTTATCAAGGAACCGGCGACCCTTCCTCGGGGCATACGTACTTTAATGTTGCAACAGTAGTTGCTGATTCAATCGGGTTCACCGACGTAAAGTTTCCTGATGACATTTTAAATGATGGAGTGTGTTATTATGTTGTAGCCTATGAAAAACCAGGAAATGCGTTTGGCGTTAATGGGGCAGCATGTAAATCCAACGAGATTTGTGTTCCCGGTGAGCTTCTTGTTTTTTTTCCTAACGCTTTTATGCCTTTGTCTCTCATCGAAAAAAACAAGGTGTTCAAACCCAGAGGGTTATATATTGATTATGCCAATTCTTGGATGACAATATACAATCGCTGGGGCGAAACAATCTATGAGTGCAACGACTTACTAACGGGATGGAATGGAACAAACACAAGCGGGACCCCGGTTCCGGTGGGTCAATATATCTATGTTTCGTCGATTGCCTCGCTCAAAGGTAAAGGACAAAATATCAAAGGGATTGTTAATTTAATTCGTTAAAAATAGTTCCACGTGAAACAATTAAAAACCAAAATCTGCTTAAACAAGCAAAACCAAAAAATTAATATCCCACGTTGGAAACAAATAAAAGGTTGGCTAACCTCTATTGGTAATATCGAAAACTATCAAATTGGGTTGTTAAACTACAATATTGTAACCGATGAATATCTGCTTGAACTAAACAACCGAGTGCTAAAACACAACTATTATACCGATATCATTACGTTCAATTTAAGCGATTCGAAAGACGTGATAGAGGGCGACATCTATATTAGTATTGACCGTGTTAATGAAAACGCTACGGTGTTTCACGTGAAACGCATGGAAGAAATGAGAAGAGTAATGGCGCACGGTCTGCTTCACTTATGTGGATACAACGACAAAACCCCTCAACAAAAGATAGAAATGAAGGAAAAAGAAAACTTTTATTTGGAAAGATACAACACCACATATAAATAAATCAAAATGCTGTTTAAAGAATATGATATCATTGTAGTAGGTGCCGGACACGCCGGTTGCGAGGCGGCGGCCTCTGCGGCCAATATGGGCAGCAGTGTTTTGCTTATCACAATGGATCTAACAAAAGTCGCACAAATGAGTTGCAATCCGGCCATGGGCGGGGTGGCGAAAGGGCAAATTGTGCGAGAAATAGATGCTCTTGGTGGATACTCTGGTATCATTTCCGACAAAAGCACGATTCAGTTTCGAATGCTTAACCTAAGTAAGGGCCCTGCCATGTGGAGTCCTCGAAGTCAGAACGACCGTTTGCTATTTGGGAAGTTTTGGAGAGATCAACTAGAGACCATCCAAATGGTTGATTTTTGGCAGGACAACGTAAATGACCTTATCATAGTGGATGGCTCGGTTAGGGGTGTAAAAACGGCATTGGGCCTAGAAATAAAATGTAAAGCACTAATTCTCACCTCCGGAACGTTTATGAATGGTAAAATTCATATCGGGAAAAAAAGTTTTGGGGGCGGGAGAATTGGAGAAAGCGCCTCCTTTGGAATAACCGAAAAACTCGTCGCATGCGGATTTACTGCCGGTCGAATGAAAACAGGAACACCTCCCCGGGTGGATGGAAGAAGTTTAGATTATAGCAAAATGGAGGAACAAGCCGGGGATATAAATCCTGGTAAGTTTTCCTATCTTGATGAA
This sequence comes from Bacteroidota bacterium, assembly GCA_947507965.1. Lineage (GTDB taxonomy): Bacteria > Bacteroidota > Bacteroidia > UKL13-3 > UKL13-3 > CAINMV01. The sequence continues at coordinate 43,269 of CANNQU010000008.1, read as the reverse complement.
ACAGCACCTGTAAAAAATCAGAAAAGCTGTTGGGTTACTTATACCAATCAAAACGTTCACGATATACTAAAAACCGGATTTGAAGATAGTCCCATGTACGCTGGCAGAATTCAAGGTGTTGGACCTCGCTACTGCCCCAGCATTGAAGATAAAATAAACCGCTTTGCCGAAAGAGATCGCCATCAAATTTTTGTTGAACCCGAAGGATGGGACACCATCGAAATATATGTAAACGGTTTTTCAACCTCACTGGCAGAAGACATACAAGTAAAAGCACTTAAGGAAATACCCGGTTTTAAGGAAGTAAAATTGTTTCGTCCGGGCTACGCCATCGAATACGACTATTTCCCTCCTACCCAACTCTTTGCTACGTTAGAAACAAAACGGATTACCGGACTATACTTTGCCGGGCAAATAAACGGAACAACCGGTTATGAAGAAGCGGCCTGTCAGGGTTTAATGGCAGGCATAAATGCGCACCTAAAGCTCAATGAACAAAAACCCCTAATACTTACGCGCGATCAAGCATATATCGGCGTACTCATCGACGACTTAATTAACAAGGGAACCGACGAACCCTATCGAATGTTTACCTCTAGAGCCGAGTTTAGAATACTGCTTCGGCAAGACAACGCAGATATTCGTTTAACACAGATAAGTAATAAAATTGGTCTCGCTTCCGACGAGAGAGTTAAAAAGGTAGAAGCTAAAATTATCGGTAGCAATGAAATTATTCGTTATTTTAATGAAACCTCCATCACAAAAGAAGACGCAAACCAAATACTCAACACACTAGAAACGGCACCAATAAGCCAACAGGTTAAATTAAAAACACTTATTACCAGGCCCCAACTAAGTATCGCTCATTTTATTGAAAAAAACACAAATATTAAAATCGCTCTTGCTCATTACACCGACGACATGCTCATTCAGGCGGAAATAGTAATGAAATATGAAAGCTATATTGAAAAAGAAAAAGATCACGCTGATCGCATGTTGAAATTTGAAAATATTGCTATTATACCAGAATACGACTACCATAAAATAAAATCGCTTTCACACGAAGCAAAAGAAAAATTAAGCAAAATTAAACCCGTCACATTGGGACAAGCCTCAAGAATATCGGGTGTAAGCCCTGCCGACATTTCAGTTTTAATGATAAGCCTAGGAAAATAAACTTAAAGAAACATTACTTTTGCAAAAATGGAAATTATAGAACAATGCCCGTTGTGTGGAAAATCCAAACTGGATGACTTTTTAGAATGTGCCGATTTCAGCATCAGTAAAGAAAAGTTTAATATCGTAAAATGTGCCTCTTGCGGCTTTATATTTACCAACCCAAGACCCGAGGAAAACAAGATTGCTAAATACTACAATTCAGAGATCTACATATCGCACCACGCCAATAAGAAAGGGCTTATTCCTTGGGCTTACCGAATAATAAGAAACATACAATTCGTAAACAAAACAAACCTAATCAAGGGGTTTTTTAAAACACCGGTTTCTATATTAGATATCGGTTGCGGAACTGGCGATTTTTTGGGATTTTGTAAATCACTGCAATGGCAAACAACGGGGGTTGAGCCAAGCTTAGAAGCACGACAGTTGGCCTCAGAGAAGAAAATAACCGTTTACGATTTAAATTATTTAAACACCACCAACGACACCTTCGACGCAATAACGATGTGGCACGTGCTCGAACACGTGCATAACCTCGCCGAACGGCTACAACAACTGAGTGCACGATTAAAAGAAAACGGTATTATCGTCATCGCTGTTCCAAACCACAACTCAAAAGATGCGAAACATTATGGGCCTGCTTGGGCCGCATATGATGTACCTCGACATCTTTCGCATTTTACAACAACCAGTATTCAAAATCTGTTTAAGCCTTACGGCTTTAAATTAGAATGTGTGCTACCCATGAAATACGACGCCTATTACGTTAGTATAAAAAGCGAAGAAAACAAGAATCGGGGCTTTATCGCAAGCCTGTTTCTTGGAGTCGTCAATGGTATTAAATCAAACCTTTTGGCAAGAAACAACAAAGAATATTCAAGCTTGATTTATGTCTTTAAAAAATAAACTCCTCACGATTATTGGCGTACTCCTGCTCACTTCATGCGCAAATATCGTGGCCCCAACAGGTGGCCCAAAAGACACAACCCCTCCAAGTCTCATCGCTTGTAGCCCTAAAGACAGCACCTTAAACTTTAAAAGCGAAAAAATAACGCTGGCTTTTTCGGAGAACATAGGATTAAATGAACCACAAAAAAACATTACCATATCACCCCCATTGCCAAATGATTTTAGTGTTGAGTCGCAGCAAAATAAATTACTTCTAAAACTTAAAAACCTACAACCCAATACCACCTACACCATCATTGCCGATAATGCAATTTTAGATATTACCGAAGGAAACACACTAAAAAGTGTCAAATACCTTTTTAGTACAGGAAACGCGTTAGACTCTTCAAAGGTTTTTGGTTCTGTTGTTTCATCAACTACCTTAGAGCCTAGCAAAAACAGCACCGTTTGCCTTTATACGATCCTGAACGACAGTGTCATTATAAACAACCGTCCCAACTATATTACCCAGACCGATAATAACGGCAATTTCATTATTGAACACATAAAACCCGCTACATACAAAATAGTCGTTATTGCCGACAAGAATAATAATAACCGCTGGGAAGCAGGGGAGGAGATCGGCTATTTGGATGAACCTATCATGGTGGATTCAATTCCTAAACGGCTACTTATTCGACAATTTAATCAACGCGTACCAAACCATCATCTAATTGCGGCAACGTCAACGAGTAAAGGTATTTATGCTTTTGAATTCGACAGGGGAAATTATGACGAAAAAGGTGATTTTCGTCGCATCTGGATTAACCAGGAAGACCCAAGCACAGACAAAAAAGAAAGATATTCTAATTACACTATCGGTGATGAATGCTGGTCGGAAACCTATAAAACCTATCTCATAACGGATTTGCACCCAAAAGACTCGGCACATTTTAATTATTCAATCGATGATACCCTATATAAAACAGTGGTGAAGGTTGCCACTAAACCCACGTTTGAGCCACTTCAATATTATTATACTCACCTAGAAGATTCTTCACTTTCAATAATGTTCTATCGAGCGCTCGATACCAATACGGTTGATCTAAAAAAAATTAGGCTTTATGACGATACCTCAGAAATAAAAGCGTTTTCATTAGACTTTCACGATTTCCTGGGTGTTATTATTAACCACATAAAAAAAGGGCAATATCGGCTTGTGTTTTCAAAAGGCGCAATAACCGATATTTTTGGTGTGAATAATGATAGTTTCCAAATAAAGATATCGGTTTTAAATAAAGACGACCTACAATCAATCACCTTAAAAACAGATACGTTAAGGGACACTAATTATCAACTACGACTTGTTATGGATCCGGGTTTTTGTAACACCGTTTCTTTAGAATCTAATAGCACCTATCGTTTTCAAAATTTATTTCCTGGAAAATATAAAATTATAGTATTTAAAAATCCAAGAAAATTTGAACGATTTATTTTAGGCGATTATTTTCACCATATACAACCAGAAAAGATAGTTTATTACAAAGAAATTGATTTAAAAACGGGCTTTGATATTGAAGAATTAATACGATTATTACCTCTAAAATAGGTGTATAAACCAGTGTATAAAACCCCTTTATTTTGTTGATAATTAATTTAAAAAATGAATTGTTGATTAACCTTGAGTTATACCTGATTATACCTGCTCTTATACACAAAAAAACAGAAATAAAATAAACACAAATAAGGTTATACACCGTTAAAAAATATTGTTAAAAACAACGTGTAACCCTTTATTTATAGGATATATATTAATTAATTTATGTTCATAAATTGCTTATAATAAGATAAACAAATAAAATTAGATAAAAGAATACACTTCATTCACACCTATAAATAAATATAAATAAATTTTTTAAAGTTTAATATTAATACAAGGGTGTGTATAAAGTAAAAGCATTAAAACTGTACATTTGAAAATAAATTAAATAATAAATAATAGAGTAATGAGTTTTAAAGAAAGGGTTCGTAAAATCAAAGAGGATGCAGAAAAATTTGCTTTACTGACCAGAGAAGATTTAGAAAATTATAGGATTAAATTTCTCGTTAAAAAAAGCGAGATGATGGAATTATTTAATATAATTAAAGACATCGCGCCCGAAGATAGAAAAGAAACAGGAAGATTATTAAATGAGGTAAAGAAGGCAATAGAAGAAAAGTATAAAAGTCAGCACGAAGTATTTAATCATAAACCACAAGATAAAAAGAATTCACAAGACCTCACGCTTCCCCCATTTTATGCAAACAAAGGAAGCAGACACCCCATAGCAATAATTAAAAATAAGATCATAGAAATATTTTCAAAAATTGGATTTATCATTGAAGAAGGACCAGAGATAGAAGATGACTGGCATAATTTTTCGGCATTAAATTTTCCGGATAATCACCCGGCTAGAGATATGCAGGATACCTTTTTTATTAATATGGAAGACCAATTGGCTTTACGAACACATACCAGTAGCGTTCAAATACGCACCATGCAAAGCCAGCAACCACCGATTAGAATATTAGCGCCAGGAAGGGTTTATAGAAACGAAGCGGTAAGCGCTAGAGCAAACTGTTTTTTTCATCAAATTGAAGGATTATATATAGACGAAAAGGTAAGCTTTGCTGATCTAAAACAGACACTTTTCTACTTTGTAAAGGAAATGTATGGCGATGATATAGAAGTACGTTTTCGACCAAGCTATTTTCCATTTACAGAACCGTCGGCCGAGATGGATATCAATTGTACTATCTGTAGAGGAAAAGGGTGTAATGTGTGCAAACACACGGGATGGCTTGAAATATTAGGTTGTGGTATGGTTCATCCGAATGTTCTAAAAAATTGTGGAATAGACCCGGAGCGATACAGTGGTTTTGCTTTTGGTATGGGAATAGAAAGACAATCCATGCTTTTAAATGGAGTGAACGACCTAAGAACATTTTTTGAGAACGACACCCGATTTTTAAGGCAATTTTAAAGTAACCATTTTCCTGTTTTTATCTAAAAAACAAGGTCCATATGGTATAATCGTTGATTATTTTAATCATCGGTTCTTTCTAAGAAACTCACGAAAAAAAGAAAAGGGCCAACGTACTAACAATTTTTTCTACCTTCGCAGTAATAAAAACAATCGAATATGTTAGTAAAAACGTATGGAAGCGCTGTTTATGGCGTAAACGCAATTTCTATTACTGTTGAAGTAAATGTTAGTGAAGGTGTTCCACACTTTTACATTGTGGGCTTGCCCGACAACGCCGTTAAAGAGAGCCAAACTCGAATAGAAACGGCCTTTAAAAACAATCGAATACCGCTTCGTGGTTTAAGGATCTTAGTGAATATGGCACCAGCCGATATTCGCAAGGAGGGAAGTGCTTATGACGTAACATTGGCTACTGCAATTTTGGCGGCATCTGGAGAAATTCCGGCACACGAGGTGGGCGAATATATTATTATGGGAGAGCTAAGTTTTGATGGAACCGTGGTACCCATTAAGGGGGTTTTGCCCATTGCTATTCAGGCACGAAAAGAAGGGTTTAAAGGGTTTATTTTACCCAAACAAAACGCACGCGAAGCGGCCATCGTAAGCGACCTGGAAGTTTATGGAATCGACAACATTAAGGAGATCGTTTCTTTTTTTAAAGAAGGAATAAAACCGCCAAGAGAAGTATTTAACACGCGAGAAGAGTTTTCTAATAAACAGCAAAATACGGATGTAGACTTTAGCGATGTAAAAGGTCAGGAAAATATAAAACGAGCGCTGGAAATAGCCGCAGCCGGAGGCCATAATGTAATTTTAATAGGACCCCCAGGTGCAGGGAAAACGATGTTGGCGAAACGCCTTCCAACCATACTCCCGCCACTTTCGTTACACGAAGCGTTAGAAACCACCAAAATACATAGCGTGGCCGGAAAGCTTAGTAAAGAAATGGGCCTAATAAATGTTCGTCCCTTTCGTTCGCCCCATCACACCATTAGCGATGTGGCCTTGGTGGGAGGGGGCGGAAACCCCCAACCGGGAGAAATATCGCTAGCGCATAATGGGGTGTTATTTTTAGATGAATTACCCGAATTTAAAAGACAAGTTTTAGAGGTGATGCGCCAGCCCCTGGAAGAACGAATGATTACGATTTCGAGGGCGAAATTTGCCGTAGAATATCCCGCAAGCTTTATGCTTGTAGCGTCAATGAATCCGTGTCCATGCGGTTATTTCAATCATCCCGAAAAAGACTGTGTTTGCGGCCCCGGGATAGTACAAAAATATTTAAACAAAATTAGTGGGCCCCTGCTCGACCGAATAGATATTCATGTGGAAGTAACGCCGGTGAGTTTTTCTGAGCTAAGCAGCACCACCCGAACAGCCGAACAGAGTGAGAAAATACGTGACCGGGTAATCCTGGCCAGAGAAATACAAGCAAACAGATTTAAAGGCGAGTATCAAATTTACAGTAACTCACAGATGAGTGGCCGACAAGTAAAAGAAGTGTGCGAGATAAGTGTTGCCGGGCAAACCCTACTAAAAACAGCCATGGAGCGCCAAGGCCTCAGTGCCCGGGCATACGATAGAATATTAAAGGTGTCGCGCACCATTGCCGACCTTGCGGCAAGCCCCGAAATACGAATAGAACACTTGGCGGAGGCTATTCAATACCGAAGTTTGGATAAAGAGACCTGGGGAAACTAACCACGAAGGAAACAAGCCCAAAAAACATTTTGGCATTATTTGCAAAATCTTTTACCTTTGGTTGCAACATTTACTAGGAATCCGGCTTTTTTATAAATTAGTTTCGCCCCATTATTATTCATTAACCCATTATTCAATCATGAAAGGTATCATCTTATTTATTCGAAGAATTGTTTTACTAATAACCATTTTTTGTGTTACAGGCGCCTATCTCCAAGCCCAAAATGTATTAAAGAGGGTGGGCATTGTTTATATTGATTCAAAGGGATGGACAGAAAATCAGTCCACAACACAATTAACTCGCATTGAATTAGGAAAGCTGAATCTCTATGATGTGGTTGATCGTTACGACGTAGAAGATATGCTAAAGCGAAACAACAAGAAAGACGAGGCGTGTATGAGTAAAGCATGTTTACTAGAGATGGGTAAACTTTTAAAAGCTGATTACGTGCTCAGCGGCAGCCTGGAAAAATTTAATAACAAGGTGTTGGTAATGTTTCGAGAGGTTGATGTGTTATCGGGCAACACCACCCATACCGTTATCAAAGATTATCCCGACGCAAAAATAGAGATGCAGGTAATGATAGAGGTGGCGCTTAAGGAAATGTACAGTATAAAAATCACCGACCCAAACAAACAAAACCTAGACAAAAAGAATACGATGACGACGGCGGTAACCAACCCGGGCGACGCCACGGTAAGTATCGGGGGGCCACGTTTTGGTTTCGCGTTTTTTACTGGATATACCGCAAACTTTATGACACGCCCAAAGTCTCAGGGAGGGCACGGGGGCTATCCGGCGATGTTTCAGTTTGGATATCAATTTGAGAAAATGTACCTTGACGAAGGAAATCTACAAGCCCTTGTAGAGTTTATACCAAGCTTGTCGGGAATGGACCAAGGGCTTATGTTACCCAGTTTCACCCTATTAAACGGTTTTCGTAGTGCCCACGGTGGATGGGAATTTGCGCTGGGCCCAACGCTTACCTGGACCAGAGAAGCAGAGGGATACATGGAAAGTGGTACATGGCACTTTAATAATGGCGACGGCAACTACAACCCGGTGAATAAGCAACTACAAACCAGAAGCGATACCCGCGGAAGTATTAAAACAAAACCGGGTTTATTGCTCGCAGTAGGCAAAACCTTTAAGTCGGGGAAATTGAATATGCCACTTAACTTTTATGTGGTGCCTCGGCAGAACTCTTTACAATTTGGGGTTAGCTATGGGTTTAACGCCATGAAAAGCAAGCCATCCAATAATTAAGACTTCGAAGACAATATAATCACAAAACAAATCCCAACGATATTTTAAAATCGAACCCCCATGAAAAAATTTAATTCATCAAAAATGAAGACCGTTATTATAGCCGCCATACTTTTAATGGTTGTTAACGTAAGAGCGCAAAACATTCAGCCAAAAATAGGAATTGTAAAAATAGAATCGAGAGGGTGGAAGGCCGAACAACCGTTTACTCAACTCGTGCGAATAGAGCTAGGCAAATTAAACATTTACGAAGTTATGGATCGTTACGATATTGAAGATGTGATGAAGCAAAACAATATTAATACCGATGAGTGTTTGAATAAAGACTGTATTTTGGAGGCAGGAAAACAACTACAAGCCGACTATATGTTAGGTGGGTCCATTGAAATGATGAACAATAAAGTTTTAATCATGTTCCGGGAAATAGATATGAAAACCGGTAACACCCAAAAAACGATCACGAAAGAATTTCCCGACGGAGCGCAAGAAATAGAGGTTTTGATAGAGGTTTCTTTAAAAGAAATGTATGGGATTAAGATAGACGACGTGACGAAACAAAATCTAGATCAAAAAAATGCGATCGCTAATGCAGTAAATAATTCAAAAGAGTTAACCGTAAGTATCGGAGGCCCTCGTTTTGGGTTTGGGTTTTTGACCGGGACAGCCGCGGAGTTCATTAAACGCGCTAAAGAAGATGGAGGTTATGGGGGGTACCCGGCGATGTTTCAATTTGGGTATCAATTTGAAAAAATGTATCTGAATGAAGGAAACTTCCAAGCGATGTTTGAGTTTCTACCAACGATTTCCGGGGTTGATCAAGGGCGTTTTATTCCTAGCTTTACTTTTCTTACCGGCTTCAGGAGCTCTAAAAGTGGTTGGGAGTTTGCTTTTGGGCCTACCATTACGTGGACCAAAACGGCCAATTCCTATCAGGACAATACGGGCAAATGGCACATGGAATATGAATATCAAGGAGACCGTTACGACTCTGTTACCCATATCTACTCCTATGTTCGTAATCCGGCCGAAATAATTAACCGTAACGACGCCAGGGGAGAGGTTACCGCAAAACCAGGAATCTTATTTGCTGCAGGAAAAACATTTAAATCGGGAAAGCTGAACATGCCCTTAAACTTTTATGTTGTTCCACGTAAAGGAGCATTGCAGTTTGGGGTTAGCTATGGGTTTAATACCATGAAGAAAAAAACCGGGCAATAACCAGGACACAAACATGTTCAGATTTAGTAAGCAATAAAACCAGGGCCACATGAAACGAATATTCATTATCCTTTCTGTATTAATTCTTACCTCCTGCAGCAGATATCATTTTTTACCCAGGGCCACAATTCAAAAAAAATCAGTAGCTCTTCGGGAAGCCACGATTCTTGAAACAGCCGTGTTAACACCTACCGTAAAAACAGAGGAGCAGCACCTTTTGGGCTTCACCATAAAGAAGATACCACCACCCACAGAAAAGTCAAATATCCAAATACGGTATCAAAAGTTGGCTCCTGCTTCGACGAAGCTAGAAAAATATGCCCAAACGCAACCTTTGTTGCAAAGCGGATTAGGAAAAAAAGAACCACCAAAGGATGACTATAAAATTTTTGGATGGATGTTACTTGGCTCAATAGCATTAATCATTGTTGGGATAATTTTAACGGATATTTTCGACCTAATCCTGGTTATTGGTATTGTTCTTTTTCTGAGCTTTCTAGCAGCGTTGTTAGGCACGTGGTTAACGAACCAGTCGAGTTATTCCAAGAAAAAAAAGATGGCCTCCAATAACCCTAGGAGCAAGCTAGAAGAAGGAGCGGATGACACCTCAACACAAACAAAGGAGTTAAAACGACCGACCGACCAAACAAGCTTTTTATTTTTTTATCTGCTAATAGCCAATTTCTTTATTTGGCTTTCAACGAAGTGGAAAGACCTTTAACGGGATACCGCCAAACACGTATTTTAAAACGCTTTCACAATAAATTATTTACCTAATCGTTCTTCGGTTTAATAAACAGCATGTATGATGCAGTACCATTGCACGCAGTAAAAAATTATTGATCATGAAACCACTCCTCGCGTTTGTAACGGCAGCCATCTTATTACAAGGATGTGTAAGTATCACAAAATATCAACACGTTGTTTCGACCAACGCCAGTCAACGAGCAACAATAAAAAAGCTGAATGGTAACAATAAAAAACTAGAGCAACAGAATAAGGAATTAAAAGATAGTATTGCCTATTTAACGAGTCGTGCAACAGGAAGTCCCAGAAAGCCTACCAACACGCATACGGCGGCCAATTTTGGTTCAGACGCAGAGGTTTCTAACGACTCGTTTCAAACGCCTACCGAAAAGAGCATTCTGTATTATATGAATTATGCTCGCGTAAAGCCACAAGAATTTTTAAAAAAGTACGTGATTCCAAATCTAAGAGACACCACCAGCTATTATGAAAAAACATTACTAGAAACGCTTCGAAGAATGAAGCCGGTGGCACCGCTGAAGGCCAGCAAAAAAATGTTTAGGCTGGCACTATGTCACGCTCAGGAAAGCGGACGGACGGGTTATGTGGGGCACGAACGTAGAAATGGTTGTAGCAAAGGATACAGTGCTGAGTGTTGTGCTTATGGCCGTGCGAACTACTCCTCCAATGCGGCATTAAATTATGTATTACAATTATTGGTTGATGATGGAGTGCCTTCGCTCGGGCATCGAGAAATAATTTTACTCGATGGGCTAAAGACGGCGGGTGTTTCAATACAACCACATACGTCTTATGGGGAAAATGTGGTGATTGATTTTTCGGCAAGCAATTGATTTTTGGTTCAGGGTGTTCTACGTAATCACAACCAGTGCAAGAAAACGAAGAGATTACGGCCACATGAACCGACCCGTCTCCCGATTCAAATTCTAATTTTTAGAACAAAATGGTTCTTTTAAAAGAATTTTCTTGTTGACCTTTGTATCGTTAAAAGAACCCTTTAACGAAGCCCTCGATTAATGAATAAAAAAGCCTGTAGAATTATGAAAATAATTTAAATAATTGTCATTTGTTTCAATACAAATGACAATTATTTTTAGACAATAACTACCCCACACCCTTTCCTACTCAATATCGGTGCTTAGTTTGTATCTACAAACACGATTGTTTTCTTTGTCGGCAATGTATAATACCTTGTTAAAATAGGCTACGCCGCTACACTTTTTAAAATGAAACAAATCGAAACCAGGCCCTCCGAAGGATGCGATGATTTGTTTTTTATTGATCGATGTTGCGGGGGCGTTTACCCCTTCGTATCCGGCTTGTGTAAAAACAAAAACAGAATCTAATAAATCATCCACCACGAAAATATATCCGTTTTTGTCGGGTGAAATACAAATATCAACCGGATGCTTTAAATGATACGATTCGTATAAAAAGTGCGTTGCTTTGGAGGTATCCATCAACAACAAATCGCTATTTTGACCATAGGTGGTTTCTCCGGAACTTGCATCCACGTTATGTTTAATCCAAAGTGTACGAAATTCAACAGGCTGCGATAAATCGCCCTGTAAAACAAAAAAGTCCTTGCTTGGGTTCATTCCAAATTGAACTTGTGGAGGAGCACAAAAGGAGGCAATACCGGTAAGTCCGAGAACGGATTTCAAACTGCTGTTATTGGCGTTTAACTCTTTAGCATAGCTTGTGTTTATCCCCGAAGCATCAAAAATCAAAACAGCGTTATCGGGCGCTGAAAAAGCAGTTGCGTCGTTTCGTGGTCCTGTACGGGTTACATAGAGGGTGTTGTCGGACGTTGTGGCAATTCCGGTGAATGCTGTTATTTCGTCTTCGCTTCCCCGAAAGTTATTACGCGTGGCATCGCAATCGGGCTGAATGAGGGTATCGATTATTTGGTAAGCGCCTGCGGTAGCCGCGTTCATTATTTTATAAACGGCCGGAAGGTTGTATGTTTTTCCACTACGTGTTACTGTTGCCCGGCCGCAAACATAGGTAAACAGCCGCCGGTCTTGTACGATCTTGCTCGCTTTCGGAATAGGGATAACACGATATTCATTTCCCGAAAGATCACTTATATGCACCCCCATATCGTCGCACACATAAAGCATATTGTCGAAACCTACATATACATCTACCGGATTAATATACTGATTAAAGAACGGCAGAACCGGAACATAACCAACATTGCTTGGCACCAGATTGGGGTCGATACGACCCTGCTCAAAAATCTGATCGACTTCTTTATCTTTTTTACTACCAAACAAAAAAGAACAACTACTTAATCCTATCGATAAGAGGAAACAGAGGAGAAGATATTTGGATTGATTTTTCATTTTATTATTTAAAAGACGCTACGATACCGATTCGTTGAACACTGCCAAAAACAGGCTTATGTTGCCACCCGTAGTCGAAACGTAGCCCGCCATACCGTTTCGGCAATTTTATACCTACCCCAACCGAAGGAAATCCATTTTCATCGGCCCCAAACTCGTAGCCAGTGCGCGCGATCAAGAGTTTTCTGTATTCGTATTCAAAGCCAAAAGCAAACGTTTCATTATTGTCGCCGGGGTGATTTAATTGCAATGTGCCCATCAATAGGTTATCTTTTTTCCTGAATACTAACGTAGAGACGGCGACACGAAACAAACTGGGGGCACTATAGGCACTCAGGTCGCTGGTGGTGGATGGCCCAGAAAGTTTTAAGGCCGTAACCTCGCCTCGTGGTTTTACATTGATACCAAAGTTACTGATAACAGCTGCGAAACGGGTGTTACGTAAGTGTATATCGTAGAATAAGCCCAAATCGAAAAGCACGTTATTGGTAGTAACACCCGCAAAACTTTCGTTCACATATTTACTACTGATGCCGAAACTAAAATTATTGGTGAGTTGTTGAGAATAAGAAAGGCCGATCAACACATCGGAAAAGGAAAACGTTCTTCCCGTGCCATCCGGCTGAAACTCGGTTGTCTCTTTCATGTTGGGCGATCGAAACGAAAGAAGCTGAAAGCCCCAATAGCCATATTTTTGTTTGTAAACAAAAGCAATTTGTTCTAGTTTTGTTTTTGCAAAATACCCGCAATGGTTAAGGGTAAGATTATATTTCGTGCCCGAATCAATTTGTGTAATACCGGCCGGGTTCCAGTACATCGTACTCGCATCATTCGGTGAAGAGGCAACGGCTCCAGCCATACCCATACTTCGTGCATCAACACCTGTTTTTAGGAATTGCATGCCAGCGGTACCCGTGCGGCTATTGCCAAAGGAAGGCAATAATTGCGCGTTACTACCTAAACACATCGTGCCGAAAAAGAAGAATAAAAGACCTCTCATTTTGTTGTGCAAAGTAAGGAATATAGTATTAAAGATTCGAAAGAAAATCACTTTTTTTAGCCATTCAGCATTCCTTTTACACAATACACAAAGGCAGTAGCTTTAAAACAACAATGGTAAAGGTACTATTCCCGTACCGTTTAAAAATCGGATTTCAAGGACGTGTTTCAGTGCTATGACTTTGCGAAAACAGACATTTTCTTGCATATTTAATTGGTATTTTGTAATTTCGCACAGATGCTCAAAGGCAAACAATTAATATTAGCAACGCGTGAATTTGCTAAAGAAGATAGAAAAAAGAGTTGGATTTTATCCTTATCGGCTATGGTAATTTTATGCCTAAGTCTGGCAGGGACGTTAATCAATATACCCCTTTCACTGAAAATCATTTGTAGTATATTTAGCGGATTGGCATTTGCCCGGCTATTTGTTATTTACCACGACTACTTACATGAAGCAATTTTACAACGTTCACCAGTAGCGAAAGGTCTTTTCACGCTCTTTGGTCTTTATTTTTTGGCGCCAAGAAGTATTTGGAAGCGTTCGCACGACTATCACCATAAAAACAATTCGAAGCTTTTTAGCGCAAGCATTGGCTCATATCCGGTGTTCACCAAGAAGAAATTTGAGAAAAGCACCAAATCCGAGCAGAGGCTTTATCTTTTTATTCGCCATCCACTAACCATATTATTCGGTTATATCTTCGCTTTTATTTACGGAATGTGTATCAAATCGTTAATTAATAACTTCAAGAAGCATTACGACTCTCTTTTTGCGTTAATTTTTCATTTTTCAGGACAATTTGCACTGGTCTATTTTTTTGGATGGCAGGCCCTTATTCTGTTTAGTATTGTTCCGCATTTTATTTCGGGGGCCCTGGGCGCCTATTTGTTTTATGCACAACATAATTTCCCGGGAGTAATCTTTGTAGGAAACGAAGATTGGACGTATGAAGGGGCTGCTCTCGATTCTTCCAGTTACATGAAATTAAATCCATTTCTGAGATGGGCAACAGCAAATATTGGCTACCACCACATCCACCACCTCAACGCACGTATTCCTTTTTATCGATTGCCGGAAGCGATGGCCCATTTTGAAGAGTTGCAGCATCCCAAAAAAACATCATTACACCCGAGAGACATTATTGCCTGTTTTAAACTTAAGGTGTGGGATCACGAAAAAAAGGAAATGGTCGGGCTATAAGAAACCGGTGTTGTTAATGAGCCATGAGTCCTAACCTTAGATTTTGGCCAACGCCATAAGGAAGCCCATGTTTATTGAATTCCCTTCTTGGGCACGTTGCTATATTTATCCGGTAAATTGCTTTTGTTACTTGCCCACAGAAGTAAACAACCGCTATATTTTAATTGAATTAATACGACCATAAAATGAAGTTTGATGAATATAAGATTAGCCCGGAAGTAAAAAGAAGCTTGGAAGAACAGGGCTTTAAAAAGCCAACAGATATACAATATCGGGCCATACCGAATATTTTAAACGGAGAGGATGTTTTGGCAATCGCACAAACAGGTACCGGCAAAACAGCAGCATTCGCCATCCCTATCCTCCATCTTATGACACTGGCGAGAAACGAGAAAGGGGTGAAAGTGGTGGTTATGGTTCCTACACACGAGCTTGCGATTCAAATCACGGAAGTGTTTCATGAATTAGGTAAGTACACGAAAGTAAAAACGCTGGGTATTTTTGGTGGCGTTGATCAAGCTCCACAAATAAAACAGCTCAAGCACGGGGTTGATATTGTAATTGCCACTCCCGGAAGGTTGTTCGACCTGGTAAGTCAAGGCCATTTGGTACTATCGAACATACAAATTTTGGTATTAGACGAAGCCGACTTGATGCTTGATCTAGGATTTTATAAGGATATTAGAGACCTTCTTCGCTTTTTACCGCGGTTTAGGCAAACCCTTTTTTTCTCGGCAACCATCAATGAAAAAATAAAAAAGATGGCGTACTCCATCGTTCGCAATCCCATTCGAATACAAATTTCCCCGAAAGATCCTGTTTCTAAAAATGTTACCCATAGCGTTATGAGCGTTAATATGGACGATAAACGCTATTTTTTGGAACGCCTTGTTAAGGAGAATCAGGACAGCAAAATATTGGTCTTTGTGCGTACCAAAGTACGTGCAGAAAGAGTGTTTCAGGCCATGGAACGGGTAGGAATTACGAGTCTTACGATGCATAGTGGCAAAGAGCAGCAAGACCGGCTGGCTGTGATGAACGATTTTAAAAGCGGAGCATTCAAAATTTTAATTGCCACCGACGTAAGTTCAAGAGGTGTTGATATACCCAATGTGGATTATGTTGTAAACTATGATTTGCCAGACATAGCAGAAAACTACGTGCATCGTGTTGGGCGTACCGGGCGGGGCACGAATAAAGGCATTGCGGTATCTTTTTGTGCCCCTGAGGAGCGGCTGCTATTGGAGCAGATAGAAGGGTTTATGGACAAAAAAGTCAATGTGTTCGAAATCGGCAAATCAGAATATGCAGACACTTTAGCATCAACAGAAGAGGTAAACACAAATTGGAAACAGTTAATTAGGGAAGCAGAAAGTGAGGCAGCAAAGAGGAAGAAGAAAAACAAGAAGTAACGGATATGAATTAATTCTTAGCATGCCTGAAGTAACGGCCATTCATTGGCTCTAGCCAACTCACACCGCCTTCTCATAATATGGAATCACATCGTTGGAAACAACCTCCTCTTGATTCCAATACGCCAATGAAACAAGATGTCCATCCCGTGTTTTTAGCTGTCTTCCAAAAATGGCGTTGACCGAATTAAAAGATACATTAGTAACACCAACGGTATAGGTTAACGGTTCGGTTGACACCGCCGGACTTGTCGTTTCGTCCACCGGCGCATCTGTTTTTGCGGCGATTGTTTTTGCGGCTTTTGGTGGAGCGCTTACGGCAACAACAACGACGAAGTTATTAAACGCCAAAATATTTTTTAAAAATTCGGCACGCTCTTTAGTAACATTTTTTTCTACAACAGCGCATTTTACTTCGTTTAAATCCTCAACCGTATGATTGGTGTTAATAGCCATAATTAATTTATTTATAATCCAATGCTTAACGAATAAATATATTCATAAATAGTACTCCACAACCCAATAACCACAATGCCCGCAAGGCATAGGAACAAAGCTAGTTTTGGCATCCAGGGAACGGTTAGTTTTTCTATTGGCTGCTCGTTGGGGTCCATGAATATTGATTTTACAATTCTTAGATAGTAATAAAACGAGATGACCATATTGAGTGCAGCAATACTGATAAGCACATAATTTCCCTGTTCTGCCCCAGCAATCAACAAGAAGAATTTTCCAAAGAAGCCTGCTGTGGGCGGTACTCCTGCCAAAGAGAATAAGGCGATGGTAAGCACCCACGAAAGCAACGGGTTGGTTTTGTAAAAGGCTTTGTAATCACTGATGTTTTCTTTACCGGTTAGCGCACTTACTATGGATACAACGCCGAATGCTCCGAGATTTGAAAAGATATATATTAGAACAAAGTAGATGACAGAGGCCGTTCCTAATGGAGAACTTCCAGAGATCCCCACCAAAATAAAACCAACCTGAGCAATAGACGAAAAGGCCAAGAAACGCTTGAAGTTATCCTGCCGAATGGCAAATAAATTGCCTATAACAATGGTGAGCACCGAAAGGAGGAATAACATATTGTACCAAACGTCGGCCAAGGGTTTGAATACCGTGTACAAAATGGAAACAAACACAAAAAGCACAGCACCTTTTGAAATGACCGACAAATAGGAGGTAACAGCCACCGGTGAACCCTCGTAAACATCAGCTGTCCAGAAGTGAAAAGGCACAACAGAAATTTTGAACGAGAAACCGGCTAAGATGAGCACAAAGGCAAAAATCTGAAGTGGAGCATTGGTTAGGTGAGGTGTAATTTCAGTAAAACTTAGCGTTCCGGTAGTGCCGTACAATAAAGAAACACCAAACAATAGTAGCCCGGAGGAAAAGGCAGAAGAGAGAATAAATTTGATGGCCGCTTCCGATGATTTACGCTTCTCCAAATCGAAGTTCGCCATGGCTGCCAAGGGAATAGAGGAGAGTTCAAGCCCGAGGTAGAACATCAGCAAATTTCCACTCGAAAGCATATAAAACATACCGAGCAAAGTAGAGAGCATTAACATATAAAACTCGGATAGGTGCTTATGGTTTTTTAACCAGGAATACGACTGCAGGGAAATGATCAGTGTGCCGACATTAAGAATGTTTTTTTCGAGGGTTATGAGGCCGTTTGTTTTAAACATATCACCGAAGAGGGCCCCTTCAGCAGGCATAATAAATCCAGCAACAACATTGATCAACAATAAGGCATTGATAACGTTGAGCAGGCGCTCATTACTCCAATCATTGCCCACCTTAATAATCAAAAGTATAAAGAGGATGGCCAGAAGCACCAACTCCTGTTTCATTAAAATAAAAAAGTCGTTCAACATCATTCCTATATTTATTTAAGTAATATGTTTTGGCCGGTTTGTAAAATAATTTGTTGGCTTCCCGGTGTAATCAAATCGTTTAACCAAAAGGGGAGGATACCAATAGCAACAATCCCCCCAACCAATAGAATAGCAGCGAGTTTTTCGTTCCACAAGGCATCGCCCAGCGTATTGAAATGAGCATCGGTGATGGGCCCTAGCACGGCTTTCCCGGTGGCTCGTAAAATATATACAGCGGTAACAACAATGGAAGCACAGGCCAAAATGGTTGCGATACGATATAAGGTTTCCGGGTTTTGCCAGGAACCGATAAAGATGGTCATCTCAGCTACAAACCCACTAAAACCAGGTAATCCTAAAGAGCATAGACCCACAATAATGAATACGGAAGAGATAAAGGGCATTACCTTTAACAGGCCGCCTAAATGAGCGACCATTCGGGTATGTGTTCGACTATAAATCATGCCAATAGCAGCAAAGAAAAGCGCGGTCATGAGTCCATGAGAAACCATTTGCATTACTGCGCCGGTTATGGATGTTTGTGTGAGCATGCCAATACCCAATAATACAAATCCGCAATGACTAATAGAGGAATAAGCATTAATATATTTCAGGTCGGTTTGCATTAAAGTGGCAAAGGCGCCATAAATAATGGCGATGGTGGAGAGCAATATGATGATCTCGGAATAGGCGTGAGCGGCGTCAGGCATTAAATAGGTAGCCACCCGCAAACACCCGTAACCACCAAGTTTCATTGAAATTCCAGCCAGAAACATCGATGCTGCGGTAGGTGCAGAAGAGTGTCCGTCGGGCACCCAAGTATGAAAAGGAAAGAGAGCCGTAAAAATTCCAAAACCGATGAATGCAAAAGGAAAAAACAGCATTTGGGCATCAAGAGGGATTTTCATTTTTGAAATTTGAAGCAGGTCGAAAGAGTGAAAACCATCGATGTTGGTATTAAAATAAAGTCCAATTAATCCAACAAAAACAAGGGCCGAGCCACCCATAAGCATAAGCGCGAGTTTCATCGCACTATATTCCTTTTTGCCGCTACCCCAAATGCCGATTAATAAAAACTTTGGAATTACGGCCACTTCTAAGAAAAAGAATAAGGTGAAGAGATCGAGAGACATAAAAAAGCCATAAGCTCCCATGCTTAAGAAAAGCAAGAGAAAGAAAAACTCCTTATTTAAGGTGTCCATGCTCCATGAAACGAGTACGCCGGCGATTACAACGAAGGCCGTAAGTAAAATCATTGCGATAGAAATGCCATCAACACCGATATGAAAATTAATATGAAGAGGAGCAAACCATTGGTAAGTGTACTCAAAAACCATTTGGGAAACATTCCCCGCCGACCGTTCTTCATAAAAACAATAAAGCAGCCAAAAAGCCAGAATTAATTGCAACCCGGAACCCAAAAGTGCCACGGTTCTAACCTGTTTCAACCCATTGCAAAACAATACCACAAGGGCAGTTATAAAGGGAATAAGTATAAGTAGATTCAGATTCATTCGATACTAGTTAGTTTAAGATATAGATAAATAATGCCGACAAACCCATGATGCCAAGGAAAAAGTAGAGTGCATAACCCTGCACTTTTCCTGATTGTAAACCTTTAATTTCAAAAGAAACCTTCGCGGTGCCTTCGGCCAATTTATTCATCATGCCATCAATTATATTTTTATCAATCCAAGCCGAAGGTTTCCCCACCAAATTGAAAACTATTTTATGCGTTACAAAGAGGTATAGTTCATCGATATAAAATTTCTTAAAAGCGGAGCGATAAAACCCTCCAAAAGCAGTGGCAATTTTATCTGCGATATCGTTCTCTTTTTTGTAAAGACGTAATGCGAGCAAGATGCCTGTAATGGCAAGTAAAACAGGCGTCAAAGAGAATAAAACATCAATATGGGTTTCAATTTCACGGCCATCGGGGGTAACGAGTTTGGCGATGGGGGCAAAGCCAGCCAATAAGGCAAAGGCACCCAGTATGACCAAAGGAATTCTCATTGATATCGGTCCCTCTCCGTGTGAGTCGCTATGAGGTTTGGTTTCTTTATTCCAGAAGATAGAGAAGTACAAGCGGAACATATAGAAAGCGGTTAAACCGGAAGTAAACAGGGCCACAAAAAACACCAGTTTATTTGAATGAAAAGCGGCAAGCAAAATTTCTTCTTTACTAAAGAATCCTGCAAATGGCGGGATGCCGGCAATAGCCAAACAGGCGATTAAAAAGGTAATATGGGTTATGGGCATATACTTGCGTAAGCCACCCATATCTTTCATATCATTGCTGTGTACCAGGTGTATTACAGCCCCGGCGCCCAAAAATAATAAGGATTTAAAGAAGGCATGGGTGAATAAATGAAACATAGATGCCATATACCCCAACCCCTCTTCCCCACCCTTACCCGAAACACCCATTGCGAACATCATATATCCAATTTGCGACATGGTTGAATAGGCCAGCACTCTTTTTATGTCGGTTTGGGTACAAGCGATAATAGCCGCTAATAAAGCCGAAAAAGCGCCAACATAGGTTACCACGATTAATGCTGCTCCATCAAATACAAAAACAGGAAATAAGCGACCCACTAAAAACACGCCCGCCACCACCATGGTAGCAGCATGAATTAAAGCAGAAACAGGGGTGGGGCCTTCCATTGCATCGGGCAGCCAAATATGTAAAGGAAACATGGCCGACTTTCCGGCACCTCCGGCAAACACCAAAACCAACCCCCAGGTAAGCATTGATACACCAAGGAAAGAGGCCGTAGTAATACTTAGCAACTGCGACGATTGCGGATCGGTTAACCGGGCAATTAAGGTTTGGAAATCCAGGGTCTCGGCGTGAAAGGATAAAATTAATATACCAATTAAAAAGCCCAGGTCGGCAAATCGTGTAACGATAAAGGCCTTCTTGGCTGCCGCCACAGCCGAGGGTTTTTCAAAATAAAATCCGATCAATAAAAACGAAGAAACACCGACGAGTTCCCAGAACATGTAAATCTGAAAAATGTTTGATGAGAGCACCAATCCCAACATCGAAAAGGTGAATAAGGAAAGGAAAGAATAATAGGTGGCAAAACGTTCTTCGCCCTTCATGTACCCTAAGCTAAAGATATGAACCATGAGGGAAACAAAAGTAACAACGACCAACATCATCACCGATAAAGGATCGAGAAGGATACCCATGTCGATGGACAGGTTCGAACTGAATTGCAGCCAAGTATATTTTAATGGGATCATCTGCCGGAACACCCCATCGACTTTTCCATCTACAAAGAAATATTGGTAAGCAGTAGCTAATGAAAGAAAAGCAGAGACACCTAAAGCGAATGTTCCAATAATGCCGGATAGCGTATTTAAATATTTTCTTCCAAACAAACCCAGCAATACAAAGGCTATAAAGGGTATGAGGGGAATTAATGATATATAGGGATAGATATTCATTTTTTAAAATTTTAGTTCACTGGTTTCATTCACATCAACAGAATGAAGGCTACGGTATAAGTTAATGATGATGGCTATGGCTACAGCGGCTTCTGCTGCCGCAATGGAGATAATAAAAATAGTAAAGAAAACGCCATCAAGATTTTGCGGGAACAGATACTTATTGAAGGCAACAAAATTAATGTTTACACTATTTAAGATGAGTTCAATTGACATGAGAATGGTAATCATGTTCCTTCGAGTAAAGAATCCGTACATACCAATAAAAAACAAGGCAGTACTTATAAATAAAATATGTGATAATGGGATCTCGTTCATTTTTCTGGTTGTTTAACTTTCATAGCGATTACGATAGAGCCAATTAATGCGGCGAGCAATAAGATACTGATGACTTCAAAAGGCAAAATAAATCCGTGCTCGGTAGTGCTTAGCATTTGCATTCCTATATCGGCTATTTTTAATTCAAACGGGGCGTTGCCCGAATTAAAACCATACTGGTAAATGAGTAAATAAGTGAATGCAAATCCGAAACCGATGGCAAGTAACGAAGAAATCGTTTTTTTCAACGTTGGCTTAGGCATTTCTTCGCCCGATTTTTGAGTAAGAAAAATAGAAAAAATAATAAGTACAATAATTCCACCCACATAAATAATAATTTGAACTGCGGCAATAAATTCTACCTGCATCCAAAAATAGAGCGCCGCTATTCCCATTAAAGAAAAGAGCAACCAAATGGCGGAACGGAATATTTTACCCGTGGTTACTGCCAAAACGCCGGTGCTTAAAATAAACGCCGCGATGATATAAAAGATGATTGAGGAACTATTCATTATTCAACTCCGGCTTTAATTTTTGATCCTGTATGATTTAAAACCTTAGTCAACTGACTTCGGTCGAAAACACTATGTTCAAAGTTCGGCTCCATTTTTATGGTATCGGTAGGGCAAGCAATGATACACAAGTTGCACATCGTACAAAGTTCAAGATGATATACAAAAGTATCGATGGCTTTTTTCTTTTTACCCTCTGCGTTTAATTCAAACTTATTAATAATTTTTATGGTTCCGTTTGGGCAGGCTAACTCACACGCCGAACAACCCGTGCAGGCATGTTCATTGTTCTCGTCATGAATCATAACCACTTCCCCACGAAATCGATCGGCCATTTTCAAGGTTGCCCTATTGTCGGGATATTGTTCTGTAATAATTTCTTTGTGATGCGTAAAATAGTAACCGGTAATTTTCATGCCGGTCAACAACGATTTCATCCCGTTGAAAATATCTTTTATATAGTTAGTGATAAACATCTTTACGTACGTATTGTGGATTGTTTTTTTGTATAGGCTAATCCAACTCCTGAAAATTACACGACTTACTTACAAACCATATTTTTGTTTTTTTATCAATCTCTAGAAGTGCCAGCCCATAATGGCCATTACCGTTACTACCAATAAATTTATCATGCTTATCGGCAACAAATATTTCCACTCCAAACTTAACAACTGATCTACTCGTAGTCGTGGAAACGTCCATCGAAACCACATCAATAAGAAGATCAGAAAAAAGGTTTTGCCCATAAACCAGACGGAGGAAGGGATATAATCCATAATTTGATTAAAAGCTTCCCAATGACCGATATGAAAAGGCATCCATCCACCAAAAAACAAGGTAGCGCCCAAAGCACAGGCGATAAAAATATTAATATATTCAGATAAAAAAAACAAAGCAAATTTCATTCCCGAATATTCCGTATGGAATCCGGCCGTAAGCTCCGACTCGGCTTCCGGCAAATCAAAAGGAGCACGATTGGTTTCTGCTGTAATGGCGATTAAAAAAGTAATGAATGAAATGACGATCGGTATATGACCTTTAAAAATCCACCATCCGTTTTCCTGTGAATTAACTATATCGGAAATCTGTAAGCTTCCGGTAAGGATTACGATGGTAATGATAGACAGGCCCGCAGATAATTCATAGCTTACAATTTGTGCACCACTGCGCATGGCGCCCAGAAAAGAATATTTATTATTACTTGCCCATCCTGCCATTAAAATTCCGATGACAGAAACAGAGGATACCGCAGATAAAAACAATACCCCAATATTGATATCCCATATCTGAAATCCTCGGGCAAAAGCAATGGGGGCGAGTAACATCATCGCAGCAATCATCACCACAAAAGGAGCCAAGTTGAATAAAAACTTATCGGCTCCATCAGGAGTTAACCCCTCTTTCATCATCAGCTTCAGCGTATCGGCTACCGTTTGGAAAATGCCAAAAGGCCCCACTCTATTAGGCCCCAGACGTAATTGCATATAGGCCGCCACTTTTCTTTCCATTAACACCAATGATAAGCCAAGCATCGCAAACAATGCTATTGCACAAATTCCAATGAGCACAAACTCACTCAATAACGCAAGTGTTGGATTGAACGTGGCGTTTAACCATTCATGAATTGTGTTCGTAATATTTTCTAAACTTAACATCTTTGTTAATTGTCAATTATCGGTCTATGTCGGGTATTACTAAATCCAGCGTTCCCATTGTGGCTACCAAATCGCCAATTTTACTGCCTTTCACCAGGTGGGGTAGCGCCGATAGGTTGGAAAAACCGGGAGAACGAAACTTAATACGGTATGGCGTTGTTCCTCCCTCACTTACAATATATATCCCCAGCTCACCTCTCGCGGTTTCAACCCGTTGATAAAATTCACCTTTGGGCAACTTTAAAACCGCCTTTGTTTTAGCTTGAAACTCACCCTCCGGAATTTGATCTATTAACTGTTCAATGATTTTAATCGATTGAAGCATTTCATTGATGCGAACCATGTAGCGAGCAAAAGAATCGCAGCCGGTTTCTAACACTTCATCAAATTGTAGTTTATTATATACTTCGTAAGGATAGAGCTTCCGTATATCGCTACTTACCCCGCTCCCTCTGGCTACAGGCCCGGTACATCCGTAAGAAATAGCATTCTCAGCCGACAAAATACCGACCCCCTTCATTCTGTTTTGAAAAATAATATTACCGGTTACCAGCTCGTTGTATTCGTGAAATTTAGACTTAAAAAGAGCAACAAATTTCTTTACCCGCTTTTGAAAATCAGGATGAAGATCGGCCATTACACCTCCCGGACAAATATAATTCATGGTTAAACGCGCACCACAGGTTTCTTCCATAATGTCGGTGATGGTTTCACGTTCACGAAAGGAATGGAAGAAAGGGGTAAAGGCACCTAAATCCATAGCCATAGCACCCCACCAAAGCTCATGAGAAGCAACTCGTGTAAGTTCATCCATAAGTACCCGTATCACCTGAGCCCGTTCGGGAACTTCAACCTGTAAACCCTTTTCAACAACTAACGAACAGCCGTGATTGTTCATATGGGAGGAGAGGTAGTCCATACGGCTGGTTACATACACAAACTGCCGATACGATAAACTCTCGCACATTTTCTCTATCGAACGATGGATATATCCCAGATGTGGTTCGGTTTTTATAATCGTTTCCCCATCCAAGGTCATAACCAAGCGTAAAACACCATGTGTAGCAGGGTGTTGAGGGCCAATATTGATGACCATATAACCCTCTGAAGTAGTTCCTAGCTCTTCTATCATCTTATAGTTTTATCATGTTAATAGGATCTTCAAAGTCTTTTCTTAAAGGATATCCTATGAAGTCATCCGTTAAAAACAGTCTTCGTAAATCGGGGTGATTTAAAAACGTCACACCAAACAAGTCATATACCTCTCTTTCGTGCAACTCTGCCGTTCTCCAAAGATCACAAACGGTTTCAACCTCCGGATTCGAACGCTCGAGTTTTATTTTAAGAACAAGAGCATGACGATGGATGGTGGACGACAAGTGATAAACCATTGTGAAATGTGTTTTCCAGTCGACACAGGTGAGGCAGAACAGATAATCGAAAGCGAGTTCGTTGGTTGTTCGTAATCGTTCGGCTATCGTTTTCCATTGGGCAGGATCAATAAAAATGTTAACCCATTCACCCCCTTCTTCGAAAGTGGCTGTTGGAAATAATTCTGTAATTTTATTTTTTAAATCCTCGTTATTCATTGTATTTCAAAAATACATTTATCAGCATGTCAACTACCCCCTCACGTTTATTTTTTTACGGCTTTTTTATTTGTTCTATTGTTGCCCCGCTTTTTATTTTTTCCTGTAACGAAATGAGTGCGTGTAATAAAGCTTCGGGCCGCGGTGGGCAACCTGCAATATATACATCAACAGGAATCACATGATCGGCGCCTTTCACCACCGAATAGGTATTGTAAAAGAACGGTCCCCCACTGATAGCACAGGCGCCCATGGCAATCACATATTTCGGGTCGGCCATCTGATCGTATAATCGTTTTAAAACGGGAGCCATTTTATTTACAATGGTACCTGCAATGATGATTACATCCGCCTGCCGCGGAGAAGCCCGGGCCACTTCAAAACCAAATCTGGAAAAATCATATTTTGCAGAGGCTACCGACATCATTTCTATGCCACAACAGCTTGTGGCAAAGGTGAGAGGCCATAGAGAGTTAGAACGTGCCCAGTTCACGATGTCGTCCAATTTACTTAACACGATACCACCACCGGGTGTTTCATGTATTTGTCCAGGAAATGACAATTGCGATGAATTTCCTTTTACATCCATTTTAATGCTCCTTTTTTGTGTGCGTACAAAAGTCCCATAAACAATATGAAAACAAATATTACAATTTCAATTAATGCGGCTATGCCTACCCGTTTTACTACTACAGCCCAAGGATAAATGAAGATAAGTTCGACATCGAATACCAAAAAAACCAAGGCAAACAAATAATAACCCACGTTAAATTGTGCCCAAACGGTTCCTTGCGATTTAATGCCACTCTCATAAGCCTGTCCTTTTTGTGGATTGGTGGAGCCGGTAACAAATATTTTGGCAATTGCAATAGCACCAGCAGCAAAAACAATAGCTGCAATAGCGAGAACTATTAATGAAGAGGCACCCATAACTCTTTTTTATTTTGCGCAAAGATAGAGGGAAAAACAAAAATCCAAAGTAAATTAATTCTAAATAGAAGGTTTGTGCAAGAAAAACAAATAAATAATCAGAAGCAAGCGTTTGAAACGTATAGCTGAAGTGCTATCATCATAAATAGTATACCCAGGAGATGTGCAAAACATTATCAATTTTGAAGAGAAAAGCACGAATTGTTAATTATAAGAACCTTTTAAGCAGTATTCGTTCATGGCTATTAAAAAAAGCATTAAATTTACACGTTTTTTTCACATGATGGACATTAAAGCAGGAAAATTATTAAGTCAGATTAATTCTCCCGACGACTTAAAAAAATTCAAGGAGAGCGACTTGGTAAAGATAAGTCAGGAGCTACGACAATATATTATCGATGTCGTTTCGGTGTATGGGGGGCATTTCGGGTCGAGCTTGGGTGTGGTAGAATTAACGGTAGCCCTACACTATGTATTTAATACCCCTTACGATCAATTGGTTTGGGACGTGGGACACCAAGCCTATGGGCACAAAATTTTAACCGGCCGACGCGATGCGTTTTATACGAATCGTGTGTATAACGGATTAAGCGGGTTCCCCAAAAGAAGCGAAAGCGAATATGATTCCTTTGGCGTAGGGCATAGTAGCACCTCTATCTCCGCTGCATTAGGGATGGCGGTAGCCAGCCATTATAAAGGTGAGAAAGATCGTCAGCATATTGCCATCATCGGCGATGGAGCCATGACGGCCGGTTTGGCCTTTGAGGCAATGAATCATGCCGGCATCGAAAAATCAAATTTGCTCGTTATTTTAAATGATAACTGCATGAGCATTGACCCCAATGTAGGTGCTTTGAAGGAGTATCTTACCGACATCACCACATCGCCGACATACAATAAAGTGAAAGATGAGGTTTGGAATTTACTCGGTGCACTAAAAAATCTTGGAGGTAAAACCGCTCAGGATATTGGCTCGAAAATTCAGGCTTCTTTAAAATCAACGCTGATAAAACAAAGCAATTTATTTGAAGCCTTACGATTTCGTTATTTCGGCCCCATCGATGGGCACGACGTGTCGCACATGGTGGCCGTTTTAAAAGATCTAAAAAACATACCGGGCCCAAAACTGTTGCATATAAACACGGTAAAAGGAAAAGGATATGCCTTGGCTGAAAAAGATCAAACAAAATGGCATTCACCCGGATTGTTCGATAAGGTAACCGGAGAAATTTATAAGACAACCTACGCAACGCCCCAACCTCCAAAATACCAAGATGTATTTGGCCATACGATGGTAGCGTTAGCCGAACAAAATGATAAGATTATAGGAATTACGCCAGCCATGCCCAGCGGCTCATCATTAAATATTATGATGAAAGCGATGCCAGATCGTGCTTTTGATGTGGGAATTGCCGAACAACATGCCGTTACTTTCTCTGCAGGATTGGCTTCCCAAGGGTTGGTTCCATTTTGTAATATTTATTCTTCTTTCATGCAACGAGCCTACGATCAGGTGGTGCACGATGTGGCCATTCAAAAATTAAAAGTCGTATTTTGTTTGGATAGGGCAGGGGTAGCGGGAGCCGATGGCCCAACCCACCACGGAGCGTATGATATTGCGTTTATGCGCTGTATTCCGAATTTGATTGTTAGTGCACCCATGAACGAAGAGGAGCTGCGCAACCTCATGTTTACAGCACAACATGAAAGCAACCGGTTGCCGTTTGTGATACGCTACCCACGTGGTAATGGTGTAATGCCGGAATGGAAAACGCCATTTCAATTATTGGAAATAGGATCAGGAAAAAAATTGAAGGAAGGAACGGAGATTGCTATTCTGAGCTTAGGTCATATTGGAAACGAAGCCGTGAAAGCCATTCAAAATTTAGAAAAGGAAGGCCTCGCTATTGGGCATTATGATATGCGGTTCGCAAAGCCGTTAGATGCGACACTCTTACACGAAATTTTCGCGAAATACAAAAAGATAATAACGGTAGAAGACGGTTGTATCGAAGGAGGATTTGGTGCTGCCATTTTAGAATTTATGGCCGATCATAATTTATCTGCCGAAGTGGTTAGATTAGGAATACCCGATAAAATTATTGAGCATGGCGAACAGCCTCAACTCTGGAGTGAATGCGGTTATGATCATAAGGCCATTGAGGAAGCGGTTCGGAAATTAGCAGTAATAATATCACCCACGAAGAACGAGGCCAGCGCGATTTTGAATTAGAATACACATTTTATGGGTACCTATAAAAGCCACCAATGGTAATGGAGCAAGGTGGGGTGGATGCCCCTTTCGAGGTTTCTTTTAATGGCTATCAAAACGGAGCACCAACGTCTTGTCTATCGAATCGATTAATTTTTTTTCAACCCCTACCTCCTTCGCAAACGTTTTCCATTGCTTAAGTACATTTTGAATTTGAGTGATTATTTCATTCGGCTTTTTTATATTCATTTTTTTAGCTACGGCTATAAAATCTTCGATTGTAATATTTTCGCGTTTGCCGTTAACACGCAACGACTGCATACTTACCCAAGGGCTGCCTGGGCGATAGGCGTAGCATAAATCGTAGGCTGGCGATAAGCTCCATACCCCATTAGGATGCATTAGAAAAGCAATGTTTTTCGTGTGATCATCGCAGTTGCGCGCTAAAACATTAAACACCATACGGCGATATTGTTGTTCGGCATCCTGGTAGGGTAGGCGCAGCCTTCGCATCACTTCAAAAACTTGCTCGTAACTATATACCCCCACCTTTTCAAAATCAAAATGAGCCATTGCACAAAGGCTTTGCAAATGAAGCTTTGCATTCGCCTCTCGGTCGAATCTTCGGGTCATAAAATGTGCCCTGCCGTGTTCTTCCAACAAGCGACATTCACTCATGGTAATACGACACGCTTTTGCCATTAAATGGTAAGCCATCTCCACCCTGCCAAAACCATGGGAGCCACCCAATTCTACATCGGTGACACCGTCAAACTTAATGAGCCATTGTTTAAATCCACGAGGAGCATTGGTTTGGCCAGAGCGCACTTCACCTGTTTTTTCGTTATAGGCAATGATTGCCTTTGCCCTTGTACCTCCAGCAGAAGTACCTACGGTAATGAGGTCTAATAAGCCTTTCTCGGTTTCTTTTTTCAGGTTGGTTTTAAATGCGTTTCGTTGGTTTAAGATACGCTGCGCGATGGTTACCAAGCCATCAACTTCTAATTTTATTGCTTTCGTATTTGGTTCTGTTAAGGTAGGTTCAAACTCCATTGCCCCCATGCCCCTATTGCCAATATAGCAAAGCAATTCTACCGGATTCAAGCTGTTGGTGGGGCGACCCGCGGCACCGAGCCAAGCGTTGATTAGGGCACTCCCATATTGATCGGGCAGCACATCGGCTAACAATCCAGGTAAGCCTTTATACGTATTGTTGTTTTTGAGTTCTAAAAAACCAAAAATTCTTTTCTGCCTTTTGGGCATCATCAACGGAGCGATATCCCAGGGCTGCTCATCGTACGCTTTGGTAAATTCAAATGTGCCCAAGCGCTGTTCGCTATTCCAGGCGACGACCCCAATTCTTTTACCCCATAGCATTACATTTGCAGTCGTTATCATTACCAATCACTTTTAGCGTTGTTCTTGTTTTTTATCGATGTTTTAGTGGCACGGTAACGCACGTTTTTTTCGTTGGCGGCCAACAGAATAGGGCTAATCTGGTCGTACATTTTAAAATGGGTAAGCAGTGGCAGTTGATCTACGGCACGCAGTAATTGAATAAACGTAAGGATGTTTCCTCCTTTTCCATTTTCAATCAAGCTCACGGTGGTACGATCTATGCCGGCAATGTTGGCTATTTCTTGCTGTGTTTTATTAAGGTTGAGCCTGGCCATTTTTATAAAGCTACCCAATTGCTCAACCAAGGCGATATCGGTGTACGCATAAATGTTGCTGTTATCCATCATTGATATATTATTGGTGCATTAACGTATGATTATTACCACAAAGATATCAATTGTTTTTTGTTTAGAAAAACTTTTTATTATGATTAAAATATACCACAATGAAGACATAAAACACACGTAGTGTTTAAAAATTACCACGTTGATATCAAAAATTATTCATGTTGTTTTCAAACTCGTCGGGTAAGGCTGTTTTTTCATCCGAGCGAATCGATAAAATTAAAGTACTTTCGTAGTTTAATAAATTATGGCATTACCCAATATCTTCACCCAAGAGGTTTCAGAGAATATCATTCGCCGAATCCAAACCCTAACCCCCGAATCTCAAGCTCAGTGGGGAATAATGAGTGTGGCACAGATGCTTGCTCATTGTAGTGTAACGTATGAATTGATTTATGAAAACAAACATCCCAAACCGAATTTGGTCTTGAAATTTATCTTAAAGAAGTTTGTTAAAAAAACGGTAGTAGGCGAAACGCCATATAGTGCAAATAGCCGTACCGGCCCAGCGTTTCTTATCAAAGAAACGAAGAACCTGGAGGAAGAAAAACGACGACTCATTAAGTACATTACCCAAACGCAGGCGTTGGGCGAAAAATATTTCGACAACAAGGAGTCTCACTCCTTCGGTGCGTTAAATATAACGGAATGGAATAATATGCTTTACAAACACGTAAACCACCACCTCTCTCAATTTGGAGTATAAGCGATGTTATTGATTTCTGATATTTACGATGCTTTGTATCTGTTGCTTTCCCAGAAAAGAGCAGTAAAATTAGGGCAAATTAATACCTCGGGCGTATGTTATTTCCAAGTCGTATTTTTGCATGTATGAAAATTGGCATTAGTGTTGGCGACATAAACGGAATAGGGTTGGAGGTAATTCTAAAAACTTTCAGTAATCCTTCCATGACAGAGCTTTGTACTCCTATAATTTATTGTGGGAGCAAAACACTGGGGTTTCATAAAAAGGCATTAAACCTTACCGAGTTTAATTATAACGGTATTAAAAGTGCTGATCAGGCATTGCCACGTAAAGTAAACATGGTTTATACTTGGGAGGAAGAGGTGGAAATAAAACTTGGCGAGGAAAACGAAACAGGAGGGAAATATGCACTACTTTCTTTACAAGCCGCTGTGGCCGATTTAAAGAGTGGAAAGATAGATGCATTAGTAACAGCACCATTAAGTAAGGCCAATATTCCATTGGAAGGGTTTATCGGGCATACCGGTTATATTGCCAAAGAGTTTGGAGTAGAAAACCATGCCATGATGCTGCTCAGTGAAGAGTTAAAAGTAGCCTTGGTTACCGAGCACATTCCGATAACAGAGATCGGCCAGCACATTACCATTCAAAAAGTTTACGACAAGATAAAAACAATTTATAAAACGCTAAAAAACGATTTTGGTATTGCAAATCCTAAAATAGCCGTACTGGGTTTAAATCCACATGCGGGCGATAAAGGAGCCATAGGAAAAGAAGAACAAACGATCATACTTCCGGCGATTCAAAAAGCAAAAGACGAAAAGATCGTTGTTTATGGATGTTATAGTGCCGATGGTTTCTTTGGCACTAAAGCCTTTCAACAGTTCGACGTGGTGCTTGCCATGTATCACGATCAGGGTTTAATACCCTTTAAGGCCATGGCTTTTGAAAGTGGTGTGAATTTCACTGCAGCCTTGCCAGTTATTCGCACCAGTCCTGATCATGGTACGGCCTTCGATATAGCAGGAAAAGGAATCGCCAATGAAACAAGTTTTAGAAACGCGGTATATACGGCTATCGATGTTTTTAGAACACGCCATAACGAGCACCAAAATAGTGCGAAGCCACTGCCGTTATCGCAATTTCGTCGTGAGAAATTTAGAATGGACTTTGTAAAAGATTAATTTTTATACCTTCATGCAAGCATCTTGGACGTAAAGGTGTTCGCATTTTTAATGTCATATTTCGCTATAAATTGTAAGGAGGTTTCAGCGTGTTTGTCCTCTAAGATTATTTTCAAAGCCTCATCGTAATGGTCAACCATAAACATTGTTGATTCTTCTAATAAATTTCCAAGACCTCCTTTTTTAAACCCGATGACGGTGGTGCCTACCAAAACGCTTTCATGCGCTACCCTGTTCCACCCTTCATTTATTGCTGGAAAAGCAAGAGTGAATTTACTTTCAGCCATATACACCAGATAGGATTCATAGCGATCAAAGGAAACGATTTCGTAGTGGTCTTTTCGCTGGGCTAAACGTGCATCTAAGGTGCTGAAATAACAGTGTATTCCTTGGTTCGTTAAACGTTGAGCCAAATCAAAAACGTCACCACTGTTTTTAGTAGACCACTGCCCCAAATGAATTCTATTTTGCTTGTTTGGGGTTTTAAATTTTGAAAGTAAAGAGGTGTCAAAAAAGTTAGGGAAAAGATAGATTTTGCGTTTTAATTTCTGTTCAAAATACGCTTGAAAGAAGGGCGCAACGGCCACCACACGAACCCTCTTATGGAAACACGAGATAACGTTAAACAGTAAGAAATAGTAAAGTGCCAGTATTTTTGGTTTTCTGTCCTTTTCATCATAATTATGCAAAACAATATAGATTCTATTGTTCGTAAAAGCATTTCTCAGTAATGTTACCAAGGCTAGTCGAACGGTAATAACCAAGATCGCAGCATTGGCGTTTTTGAATGCCCACCACTGTAATTTAGTATGATTTAAACTCGAAAAAATTTTTCTTTGCCGAAGCAATACGAAGGTGCTCTGGTGCAAAGCCCGATGCAGTTCCTGAGCCAAAAAAAGCTCATGTCGATACCCCCCTGTTTCAGTGACACCATGAGAGAGGTAGCGAATTTCCATACGTAAAAAAAGAATTATTTTCCTTGTAATACCAACATCTGAACGGCCGCTTGCGCTGCATCGTGGCCTTTGTTCCCGTGCTTCCCACCAGCCCTTTGTTGGGCTTGTTTTAAGGTGTTTGGCGTGAGCACACCAAACATCACGGGTTTCGAAAATTTCAAATTCAAATCTTTGATTCCCATAGCCACGGCGTTGCAAATAAAATCAAAATGCTTTGTTTCTCCCTTTATCACGCATCCCAAACAGATGGTAGCATCCACCCCCTGCTCAAGCTGCCATTGAGCCCCAAGCGGCAACTCAAAGCTTCCGGGAACAAAATCAATGCGTATGTTTTTTGTTGTAATTCGCTGTGACTTTAAGTACAGCAGGGCCCCGCTAAGCAATACATCGGTAATATCGTGATGCCATTGCGATACCACAATGCCGATTTTAATAGCAGAAGCCTTCTGCAGAGAAGCCGTTTTGGGAACACCGATTATTTTTCTGGTGGACATATTTTTAATCGTACCGTGAGTTATTTTAATACTAATTTTGAATAGTGTTTTTTCTCATTACATAAAATTTCAGCAGTATAAATACCTCTTGGAAGTTGAGATACCAAAATTACAGAAGCTCCAGCACGAAGATCATGTTGTAAAACCAATTTGCCCGTGACATCATAAAGTTTTATCCGGCCAGCATTCGATACATTAATTTCTACTTCATTCTGTGCAGGATTAGGCTGAATACTAACTTTTTCTGTTGAAGAGACATAAGCCACCCCTACCGCTGCAAGAGTAACCGTCACGGTATTGGTATTATCACAATTAAAGGCATCCTTACCGGTCACCGTATAAACCGTAGTAATCAAAGGAGAAGCAATGACGCTGGCGCCAGTGGTACTATTTAGGCCGGCAGCCGGAGACCAGGTATAAGAAGAAGCGCCTGAAGCCGTAAGCGTAGTGTATTGCCCTGCAGCAATTTTTGCAGGATTCGGATTGATGGTAATCGTAGGTAAATTGTTCACCACCACCGTAACGTTCGTTGAGTCGGTACACGTACCTAAGCCAACAAGTCCGACTACTTTATAAGTGGTATTGATGGTAGGATTTAGGCTGATGGATGCATTATTGCCTATAAGTGTAGTGCCATTATACCATTTAAAGGTGGAAGTGCCCGAGGCGATAAGCGTAGTACTCGAGCCTTTACAAACAATAAGGCTGCCACTCACGATAACCGTGGGTTTTGTAACGACGGTTACCGTAACCGTGATAGAGTCGGAACAGCCGTTAAGGGTGCCTTTAAGTTTATAGTTGGTAAGGGCCGTAGGCGTTACACTTAGGGTAGAATTAGTTCCAACCAGTGTTGCTCCCAGATACCAACTGAAGGTTGTTGCCCCAGTTGCGCTTAGTACTGCCGTTCCCCCGTTGCAAATAATTAAATCTCCAGAAACCGATAATATGGGTTTGGGTTTCACATTAACTAAAACACTTATGGTGTCGGTGCAGCTATTCGCTCCCATGAATGTGCAAAGGTATCTTGTGGTTACGGAAGGAGAGGCGATGACGGTTGAACCACTAACGGTGTTTAGACCAATGGAGGGACTCCAGACGTATGAAACGGCCCCTGTGGCAGAAAGGGTAACGGGTGTACCTTGGCAGGTGGTGATTGACGTTGTATTTAATCCTAAACCCGTGAGATTATTTACCGTTACATTTACAACAGAGCTATCTAAACACTGGCCGTTACTGCCATAGGCAACGTACCGGGTGGTAACAAGGGGTGTCACTATTATTACAGCCGTATTGCCAACCATTACATTATTGCCATACCAGGTGTAACTGGCGGCACCATTTGCCGTGAGCGTTACGGAGGAGCCCTTACATAGCGCTACAACAGCTGGGGAAGTAGTAACTACCGGAGGGCTGCCACCCACATTTATATAATTGTTTTTAATGATGGTGCTATACCCCCACCCATTCTTTTTAGCGAAAAGTTTAATGGAATAAGCACCCGTTGAGGTAAAGTTGATCTGCGGATTTTGGGAATTGGCATCGGTACCATTTACAAACGTAAAACTGGAAGGAGTAATCGTCCATTGCCAGAAATCCGGACTTCCTGTTGTGAGATTGAGTAATCCAATGGTACGGTTTGTGCAGGCAATAGTATCTGATTGGAAGTTAGCCTGCGGTGCGCTGTTGGTGAGATATACATCACTTTGCCATAAGCCGCGACCATAGGTAGATGCAGATATTCGACAATCGGAGGTGTTCGAATAATCATAAAACATTTCCAATTCTGTTACTCGTGAGTTAGCAGGCAAATTCGTTTTGTAGGGCACCCACGCCGTCATGGTGCTATCTCGGTAAAATACCCCCACATCAGTACCTACATAAAGGCCGTCAGTGGCTTGTTTATCTATCAACAAACAGTTTCTTGTTCCACCGGGGAGTGAGGTGGTAAGGTTAATCCAGGTGTTTCCGGTATCATTGCTTCTGTAAATCGAGCCGTTTTGAAGAATATAAACCGTTAAGGGTTTGGTTGGATGCGTCTCTATCCAGTTTACCGTCGACGCTGGATTTGGTGTTCTGGAAGAAAGCTCTATAAAAGTAGGGCTGGCAAGATGAAGATTATCGGTTCTAAAAAACTTCCCGCTTCGCGAATAATACAGGCGTGAACTATCGCTTTCACATTGTTTGAGGGTCACCACATTATCAATAAATCCGGTCGTTATTTTACTCCAGGTAGGAGTGCTTTTAACCCCAACACCTCTCCAAATATTTTTATAACCAACAAACATAACATTGGGGTTTTTCTTATGCAAGGCATAAGGTGTAACCCACGCTCCTTGTTCGTTGATGCCAAAGGAGCCATTAACGGCTACGGTTGAGCCCAACGTTCCTCCCGATGAGGTTCGTCGGATATCACCGTAGTATAGCGCTCCGTACATATAATTACTATCGGTAGGGTCTATGATGCATTCCATACCATCACCACCCATACTGGTTTTCCATTTATTGGCACCGGAAATAGAGTTTCTATAAAATCCGGTTCCATTATCCTGCCAGCCGGTAATAACGATACCCGCCGATTGTGCCGACTGACCCAGACGATAGGCTTGTGAAATGTTTAACCCTGAGGTTAAGTTAGTATAGGCGCTCGCTCCTGTATTTCTAGAATACAGGCCACCGTCATTACCACAATAAAGGGTATTCGTTAGCGGGTTAATACGAAACTGATGTTGATCGGCATGAAGTGCAGGAGCGCCGGATCCAGTCCAGTGGCCATAGCAAGACCAGGTAACACCACTATCCAAACTTCTAAAAACATTTACTCCCCCCACATAGAGGGTTCCAAAATTTACTTCATCAACTACGGTAGTCATATCGTATAATGCTTGGGTGGAAGTGCCGCTTCCGTTCGACGAATAATCAAAAAGATTAGGCGACGTGGATTTGCTGGTAAATGTTATTCCGCTATTGTTAGAAAGATAGGTGCCTTTATAAACGCTATTAGCTAACACCACATATACACAATTTGGGGCAGCTGGCGAAACGCCGATCACCGCTCGTGTTCCAACCGGCAAGTTGGATGTTGCGTTTCCACTTATTACCGTGAACGTGTTTCCTGCATCAATACTTCGATAAAAAAGACTTCCTTCTACAGCATAAACAATGTTGGTATCGGATGGGTGATATTTAATGTCTTTATAATTGTTACTATTGGATGATTTTTTAACCCAGGTGGTGCCACCGTTGATGGTTTTATAAATACCATTACTTGCGCTTGCGATTAATATATTATGGTTAAATTTATTCATCACTAACATACCCACGGTAACATTACCAAGGCCAGCATTAATTTGAACCCAGGTACTTCCTCCATCAGTACTCTTCATCATGCCTAACCCCTGACTATCTCCAGCATCTCGGTCTCCGGTACCAATATACATCACAGCGGGGTTGGTATAATCAATTACGATGGCCGAAACGCCTAAGGTTGGGAGGTTATCGGTATTACTGTTCCACGTTAAACCTCCATCAACACTACTCCATAAACCTCCTTGAGGAGCACCCACCCAAATTTTATTGGTGTCGGAGGGATGAAATGCGATAGCATTTATTCGTCCGTTTCCATTCGGTTGTCCGGTAATATTGGCCGGTAATAAAGAAGGACCAATAGGCACCCAATTGCCGCCAGCCGATAGGGTGGTGCTGCTTGCCCCGTTTCCAAAATAATTATGATAGGCATTCCAGACAGCGTCATTCGCTGGAAAATTACCGTATTCGTCTACTCGTGTACGCCATAATTCTTCCCATCTCTTAAATACTTTAAAACCATTATGAGGTTCTATCGCCCGATTCTCATAGTATTTATCAAAAGCACTGACCGTAGTATTATAATTGATGCTGAAATCTTGCATCATATCCTGCCAATAAGGAATATTGGCAGTATCACCGGGTGTTTGTGTAAATAATTTAGTTGCGAAAAATAAAAATAAAAAGACGGTGTAGAACTTCTTCATAGCGAAAGAATGAAATGAACTACGAAAGTAAAGAAAATTATCAGAATTTTGTAAAACTAGGTATCTCTTCGGTGTTGGCTTTTAAATATTCCTTTCCGAAATATTTTCCGGATATTATTGCGAAGTACACCATCCAACGTCAGAAGTAAGCCACGAATAATTTCGTTGGGACGACCTTTGAACGTGGTGGCATGGAAGTAATCGTGATTTCCAATGGGGTTTGAGGCAAAATAATAATTACTCAAGCAACAACGCGCATCATCAACGATTACTTTGCTTACACTGTGCCAACTTTTATCATCGGTTGCCATGATAACGAGCCGATTAAACTTAGCATGGATTGTTTTCTGTGTCTTTACCTTCTCGTCCCACAGTTCTAAATTCCCGCCGTTTTCGATTTTCCAATTCGGGGTAATATAAAACAAAAGGTTAATCACTCGGTAGTTCTCTGCATTACCATCATTACTATTATCAAGATGCGGGTTTAAAAAATCGTGATGTTCCATACGACTGAGTCCCGAGGCGTACAAGGAGGGGTCGGGAATCATGTTTTTAATACCCGTAATTTCGCTAACGGCATCAACCACCTCCGATTGTTGAAAAGCCATAAGGAGTTCGCTAACCAGTGGATGGTATTTCTCCAGTGCTACCCCGACTTGTTTTTTCTCTCTCAGCGTGTTTCTTTTGATGAGCTGATCCTTTGCTGGAAAAAGCTGATGAACCGCTGCTACTTCAGCATCTGTTAATAAACCATCCACATAGAAATGCTTTACAGGAGCGGAGGTGTTCCAATACGTAAGCAAATCGTTTTTTTTACTTAAGATGCTTTTCGCAATATTGGCAGCAAGAGCTATGCGTGTTCTAGGTAGGTGATCTGTAGTCATTATTTCGTTGCAAATATATTGGAAATTTCTTGTTTCTTAAAGTGGTTCAACCACATCAATCGAGTGATGGAAAATCGCAGTAAATGGTCGCGCTATTTCCCGCCCTTTTTTTATTTTCCTTGACTATTACATGCTGGCAATTGGTTCCCAAAGTTCTATTTTGTTTCCTTCCGAGTCCATGATGTGAACAAATTTCCCATAATCAAAAGTTTCTATTTTATCAACCATGATCACCCCGTTTTCTTCGAGTTGGTGTACCAGGCCTTCTAAATTTTGTACCTGGTAATTAATCATAAATTCCTTTTTTGAAGGTGCGAAATAGTCACTGCCTTTTTTGAAAGGACTCCATTGAAGTGCGTTTATCTCCTCAGGATTATCGATGTTTCTGGATTCAAAACGACAACCCCATTCATTGATTTCAAGTCCCAAATTTTTGGCATACCATTCTTTCATTTCTTTCGGATGATCAGAAAAAAAGAAAATACCACCAATACCTGTTACCTTAGGGGTTGCGTTGTTAATTGAAGTGGTGTTTTTGGGTTCGTTATTTTGCTCTTCCATTTTTTGATTTTTTTTAATTTGCCATCTGTCAGACCATAATCGACAGGTATCAATTGGCCAATTCCCGGGCTGTTTTCTGAAATGGTAATTTACCATTTCACGTTCTCTGCCGTGGTTCTATTCACCGCATAGGCGAAGATAGGCGATTTCTCCCGACGGGTCAAGTCCGGACTGCGTTTAGAAAAACTAATTTACGTCTAAAAATTTTGCTTGGCTTTTTTGTCGTATCCATTGGATTACTTTTCTGATGTACGTATCAATGAGGGTGCAATGATTTTTTGAAAACCTCTAATGCCCTTGCCCTAGCAAAGGTATGTTCAACCATTGGCGGTAAATAACCGGGAGTAAAGTTTTTAATCCACTTTTTTATGTAAACGAAATCAGGGTCAAATTTTTTGATTTGTTCTGTTGGATTAAAAATTCGGAAATAGGGTGCTGCATCACAGCCACAGCCTGCTGCCCACTGCCAGTTTCCATTATTGGACGAAAGTTCAAAGTCCAATAATTTTTCAGCAAAATACGCTTCACCCCATCGCCAGTCAATCAACAAATGTTTGGTTAGGAAACCGGCAACAACCATTCGAACCCGGTTATGCATGAACCCGGTTTGATTCAACTCCCTCATGCCCGCATCAACCATCGGATACCCTGTTTCTCCATCACACCATTTTTTAAAGTCGGTTTCACTGTTTCTCCATTCTATGTTATCATATTGTTTTTTAAAACTTTTATTTACCACATGGGGGAAATGAAAAAGGATCATCATAAAAAAATCTCTCCAAATTAATTCATTCAACCAGGTTTCATTTGTTTTAAGAGCGAATGCCGTAAGCGCTCTTATACTCACGGTGCCAAAACGTAGATGAAGGCTCAACTTACTGGTTCCAAGTAGGGCCGGAAAATTTCTGTTTAGATGATAATTAAGAAGAAGGTTTTTATTGATTTTAGCGGAAGGCGTGTCGATAGCTGTTTTCTCAAACCCCAATTCACGGTGTGAAGGAAAATGAAACGGTGTTGTTTTAAATAAGTGGGAAAGGAATTTGTTGGATGGAAAAGATACCATCGTTTCTAGAGAAAGTTTCTGTTTCCATATTTTTGAATATGGAGTGAATATGGTGTAGGGTCTTCCATCTGACTTCATTACCTCTGATTTCTCAAAAATCGTTTGGTCTTTAAAGGAATAAAGGGAAATGTTTTTAGTTTTCAACCAGTCCATGATTTTCAAATCTCTATCGATAGCATAAGGCTCATAGTCATGATTGGTAAAAACATCCTTTACGTTATATAGCGCACAAATCGTTTTAAAAGCGTTCAAAGGCTCATCATGTAGTATTAATAATGATGAACCATGATGTTGTATTTCAAGGCTTAAGTTTTTTAACGTTTGATGAAGGAACGAAACCCGTTTATCTTTTTTGTCGGGGAGTTTATTTAAAATAATTTTATCAAAAATAAAAACAGGAAGCACTTCATTTGAATTTTTTAATGCTTCATGAAGCCCATGATTATCAAGCAAACGCAAATCTCTGCGAAACCAAAATACCGAAACAGGTTTTATGCTTTTCAAATGGGAGAAGTGCTTTTCAATGAATCAATTTCTTTTCTTCATAGTAGATACCAAAACCTAGGCGTGAATGGAAAAAACGTGTTGTTCCTGTTTGTTGTTGCACCATTGCTTATATCCGCACCTCCTCCGCCTTTTTAGGTGCTGTTATGGACTGGTTTTATTCTTTTATTACTTTAAATGTTTGTTTCAAACCCTCTCCCACACGGAACAAATAAACACCTTCCGATAAACCGCCTAATTCAATGATGGTGTTCTCCGAAGTTATTTTCCCTTTTAAAATTATTTTACCCCTATTGTCATAAACCATATAAGCTGAGCCTAAAAGCGTTATATCTGCTCTTACATTGATTACATTTTTAGCCGGATTCGGAAAAACAGAAAACATATTTTTACTACTTATTTCTTTAATTCCTATAGCCCCACAACCTACTGAGGTTAGTAAACTTGCCCTGGGCGCAACAATGACGGTGGCTCTAATTCTATCTTTCTGCCCTTGTGTAAATCTGTTGACTAAAGGACAATAAGCCATATAATTATACCGGCTGTTATTCCACACACCAGCCGAAGGACATGGATTCGTTGTACCGCAATCGCCTTGTTTATGGGGTGGCGTATCGCATACACGATCGCCATTTATAAGACAATTAGTGTCTACTGGACACGAAATATTACCACCATCTCCATTAAAGGTATGATAAAGAAAAAAACCGTGACCCACTTCATGAGGTAATGTTCCACTGGTACTCGTCATAGAGGTAGAAACAATAACTAATCCATCATAAAGCCCCCCAACCGGATACGATGCATATCCAACAAAACCACCATTACATATTTCGCTAACTACCCAAATATTATAATAGTCAGAAACAGGCCATCTGCTTAAGTTTTTTATGGCCGTTTCAACGGCTCCGCTACATGTATTACCTGTTGGTGTTATCCCATTTGCTGAATAATTTGGAACATTTGAACCATTAACCCTGTTAATACCATTAGTTGAATTACCGTTTGGATCTTTACTTGCAAGGCAAAATTCCAATTCAACATCAACACCTAAACCGTTTACATTTCTAAAGCGGTCATTAAGCCCTGCAACAGCTTGTTGAATTTGAATATCCGAAATATTGGAAGCTGTTCCAATAGGCTCACCTAAATGAATAACATGAACAACAACAGGAATGCGGTAAAGGGTACCACCGAATTCAATATTTGCGTGATTTTGAGTACGGGCTTCAACTTGCGATTCAATGAGACGTATTTGCTTCCGGTAAACAGAATCGGTTTGCATTAAATGGTTATGAATGTAATCCGTACCGCATTCCGTACGTTGTCCCATGCCCTGCATCTGCAAAAACAGAAGGAAAGTTATTAATAGAATAAAACGGGAAGATTTTTTCATATTATCTCTTATTATTGTCCTACTCGTTTGGCTTTTCAGAATAAGCCCTGTTTGTCGAATGGTTTCTAGTCTTCAATATAAATTTATCTTGTTCACTTGCTTTGGCTTCGTTACACGTCTGTTTGCGGTGTTTCATAAACCTGCCCATAACGTCATGGCCGATATCGAAGAGCCATCTACCATCGATTGCGAAACAAATATAACCAATGTGGCGACATTTTGCCTATCGGTCGGTTGGCAGTTACAAGAAGTTGGCGATTTCGAATCACTTGATTTGATACGAAACATAAAGTTTCATTTAAGCACAGAATCGCTAATTTCTTGTAGATGCTGTTATGGGTTAGTGCTTTTTTGTTTTTTATGCGTATAGTACCAACTCCAGATATAAAGAATTGAAACCAAAAAGGTTGGCAGTATAAAGAATAATGGAAACATTACATTATGTGGATTGAAAATATAGAATAATAATCCACCAGCCATGATTATTATAGAGCCCCAAAGAGGTTTCCACCAAATAATAATATACCCTAAGATATAAGTAAAAAACAAACCGGTAGGATTGTCGTACCAGTTGAAAAGACTTGAAATGGCAAGTTCATTAATTGAACCAATTAACTTTGGCCCAAACAAACTTAACATGATCAGTGTAATGAAGATTCCATAAATCTTAGAGACAAGCGAAAGGATTTTTTCTTTTTTCATGACCTTAAATATTTAGTTGTTAAGAAATTTTATTTGATGGTTTTTTTAACCACCAAAGCAATAAAAATAAAATGGAAGGGAATAAGAATATCAAAAGCACAAGGGTGTAGCTGGATTCAGGATTTGGATTAACTGCAACAAGGATATTAAAAAAAACAAAACAAATCAATGAAATTAGACCTCCCATTCCAGGTTTCCATAAGGCAAATAGCAACCCTGCAAGTCCCAATCCCCATACTACAAATGTTATTATTGTATAAGTGTCAAGGCCAGTACCCGGCTTATTGTGCCCCTCTAACATAGAACCTATAAAAAAGAACGAAACAAATATTACCATTAATAATCCAATGATGCTGGCAGTCCAGCGAATGATGTTAATTGATTTTGTGTTTTTCATTTCATTATTAATCTATTTATTTTTCAACTTATTTATTTATTTTTAGATTCCAAAGTTTATTTTTATTCAAGGCTTCAATTTAGCACTGTCTCCTTAGCATGACGCATAACG